>JAGLUH010000257.1 GCA_023134875.1 Candidatus Zixiibacteriota bacterium | reverse complement strand
CCAGATCAGCGCCAACAGCAAGCTAACAGCCGAAATCAACACTCTCAAAGAACGGCTGGCAACATACCAGGGTATTGAGCAATCTCTCCGAGATGCTCTGGTAACGGCCGAACAGGCCGCCAAACAGCAACAGGAGGCGGCGATTCGCGACTCGGAAATAAAAGTGAAAGAGACCGAACTTGAATGCGAAAAGCTCAAGGCGCGCTGCCAGAGTGAAGTGGAAGAGATCAGGAAAGAAATCACTGATTTGAAACAGCAGAAGGCGCGCTATTTAGCCGAGTTCAGATCGATAGTCGATGCCCACCAGCGTATTTTAGCATCTCAGGCTGACGGTGGGGCGAAAACAACTGACCCCGATGCCACGAATTCAACAACAGATTGATTGGTAATAGATGAGCAAACCGAACATAAAGCTGCGAACCATGATTAATGAAGCTGTGGCGTTTATCCGCAGCCAGTCTGACCTGAGACCAGAGGTGGGGATTATTCTCGGTACCGGCCTGGGCGCTCTGGCCAAGCGTATCGACAGGGTTGCTACTATCCCCTACGACCAGATACCTCATTTCCCGATCTCTACGGTTGAGACCCATGCCGGTCGCCTGATTCTCGGCAAGCTGGAGGGTCGAAATGTTGTCGGGATGCAGGGAAGATTCCACTATTATGAAGGCTATCCGATGGAGCAGGTGACCTTTCCGGTACGGGTGATGAAGGAACTCGGTATTGCAGCGCTGGTGGTATGTAATGCCTCCGGCGGACTCAATCCCCAGTTTGCGGTCAGTGATATGGTATTGATTACCGATCATATCAACCTGCAGATTACCAATCCGCTGATCGGTCCCAACCATGACGATCTCGGACCTCGTTTTCCCGATATGTACTCCTGCTACGACCCTGATCTTATCGAACTCACCGAGAATATCGCTCTTCAACTGGGGTTCAAACTTCATCGCGGTGTCTATGTTGCCGTTGTTGGTCCCTGTTTGGAAACACCGGCCGAGTATCGCATGTTGCGCATCCTCGGCGGCGACATTGTCGGTATGTCGACTGTGCCGGAGGTTATCGTAGCGCGGCATCAGGGGACTAAGGTGCTGGGATTGTCTATTATCACTGATATGGGCTTGCCGGACGCGATGGGGCCGATGAATATGGAACATATTATCGCCGCCGCCCACAAGACAGAACCGATGTTGACAGAACTGGTTGCCAAAGTTGTGGAGAGGATGGAACTTTGACTTTCCCTGAATTGAAATCCGGTTTTTCCTTCACCGCCATAGAAGAGGAAATCTTAAAATACTGGGATCAGACCGATCCTTTCCACCGTGGTCTCGAACTGCACGCCTCCTCGCCGCGTTTCATCTTCTACGAGGGGCCGCCGACAGCTAACGGCAAGCCGGGCGTGCACCATGTCATCAGCCGCACCATCAAGGATGTGGTTTGCCGCTACAAGCAAATGCGCGGCTTCTTAGTGGAACGGAAAGCGGGTTGGGATACTCATGGTCTGCCGGTTGAGATTGAGGTGGAAACGGAACTGAAACTGAAAACCAAAGCTGATATCGAAAAGTACGGCATCGATAAAT
>JAGLUH010000256.1 GCA_023134875.1 Candidatus Zixiibacteriota bacterium | reverse complement strand
CCGAATCATACTTGACTAAGGAATAGATATCGTAATCGCCCAATCTCTCACGACCCGGCAGAAAGGCAAGCTCCACCAAAAAGCCCAGACCGACAACCGTCGCCCCCAGCCGTTCCGCTAATTTGATAGACGCTGCCGCCGTACCGCCGGTGGCAAGAAGATCATCGATAATCAACACCCGATCACCCTCGCTCAGAGCGTCCTGGTGAATCGCAATTGTGGCGCTGCCATATTCCAGGTCATAGCTTTCCTCAATTACTTCCGCCGGCAGCTTGCCCGCCTTGCGCACCAGAACAAGACCCACGCCTAGCTTTTCGGCCAGCACTCCCCCAAAAATGAAACCACGTGCCTCGATGCCGACAATCTTAGTAACCTCTTTATCACCATAGTATTCGGCGAATTGGTTGATACAATACTTGAAGGCCGGCGGATCAGCCAGCAGAGTGGTAATATCGCGAAATAAAATCCCCTCGCTCGGGAAATCGGGGATATCTCTAATCTTTTCTTTAAGATCCATAGTCAGTATTTAACAAAAAATGTGTCATACTTCTTCTGGTAGGTACGCCACTCGGTTTGGAAGGCAACTATCTCGGCGTGCGTCGGGCCTCGCTTAATTTCCATCAGGAAGTCATAAACATCTTTCTTGTCTCCTTCGACCTCCAACTCGACGCCGCCGGTATCGAGATTACGCACGAAACCGGTGATTCCATAGCGTTCCGCTCTTGAGGTCACGAAATAGCGGAAACCGACGCCCTGAACACTTCCGGAAATCAGCGTACGACTGTATACCATATCCGCCATCAGCTCAGCTCTTCCTTGAGTTTTTCGACCGCCTCGGCAGGTGTCGCCGCCTTGATGATCTGAGGAGCGACAGTCCAGGAACCAAGGGAAACTACCGGTTTATTATACTTCAGCGCAAATGAAATTTCCGATAAAGTACCGAACTCACCTGGCAGCGCAATCACACCATCGGCAGTCATCACCACCGCCAGATTACGGGCCTCACCGATGCCGGTACAGATAGCATGATCGATATGGGGATTGGCCGCCCGATAATCGGTTGTCGGCAGGATACCAATCGTAACACCGCCATTGGCCTTGGCGCCCCGGCTGGCCGCCTCCATAACGCCGCCCAGACCGCCACAAACCAGCACTGCTTTCGCGCGGGCGATGGCAGCGCCCACCTGTTCG
Organism: Candidatus Zixiibacteriota bacterium; assembly: GCA_023134875.1. Classification (GTDB taxonomy): domain Bacteria; phylum Zixibacteria; class MSB-5A5; order CAIYYT01; family CAIYYT01; genus JAGLUH01. The sequence goes on along the minus strand of JAGLUH010000256.1, from coordinate 1,869 downwards.
GCCAAAGCCGCGACTTCCGGCGTGCAACTGCCGCCGCCGATGACCGCAATGTAAAGATTACCCCGTTCCGCCATCGCCATTCAGCTTCTTTGTCGTTCTCATCAAGAATAATTTCGGGGCGACTGGATTTGAACCAGCGACCCCTTAGTCCCGAACCAAGTGCTCTACCAGGCTGAGCCACGCCCCGAAATCAGAATAGCAAGTTATACTCAGTATCGGAAAAGTCAACGCCTTTTTACAACAGCCAAATACTATTGCTTTTTCTTCGCGGCTGCCATAAATTCGCTGTCAAACGATGAGTAATCCAAGGAGGAAACAATGACCTATAACGTATCCGACGTACAGCAGCCAATCCGCGACATGATGAAGGAATTCGGTCCCAAGCTGGAACCGCTAGGACGCAAGCATGATCAGCAGCCGGACGCTTTCGCCCACGACATGTTCAAGATGATCGCCGATCAGGGGCTGGTCGGTTTTGTGGTGCCGAAAGAACTGGGCGGCGGTGGCCACAGCAATCTGGAATACGTCACAATGATCGAGGAGCTTGCCTATTATGATGCTCCCTCATCGCTACTGGCGGCGGTCAGCCAACTGGCGGTTCATTCGATCACCTATTTCGGCTCCGATGAGCAAAGAAAGAAATATATTCCGCCGGCCGCCAAAGGTGAACAGATTCCCGCTTTCGCTCTGACCGAACCGAACGCCGGCTCCGATGCCGCCAATCAACAGACGGTGGCCAAAATCGAAGGCGACAACTTCGTCATCAACGGCGAGAAAATATTCATCATGCATGGCGATGTCTGCAATTTCATGGTGCTTTTTTGCAAGATCGACGATGGTAGCGAGCGACCGCGTGTTTCTGCAATCATGGTGCCCGGCGATGCCCCGGGAGTCAAGAAATGGGCGCTCAAGCAGAAGATGGGCATGAAATACGCCACTACCGGCCGGATCACCCTGGAAAACGTCACGGTGCCGACTACCAATTTGCTTGGCGAGAAGGGTAGAGGTTTCAGGTATGCGATGGAGACGCTTGATGGCGCCCGCGTCGGTATTGCTGCGCAATCTACCGGTATCGCCGCTCGCGCTCTCGATGAGTCGATCAAGTATGCCAAGTCAAGGGAACAGTTTGGTGCGCCGATCGCCAAGCTGCAGGCGATTCAATGGATGATCGCCGATATGTCGGTCCGGGTTGAGGCGGCGCGGCTGTTGACCTACAAGGCGGCGCAGATGCAGGATGCCGGCGAGCGTTTCGGCTTGCAGGCGGCGCAGGCGAAGTTGTACGCTTCTGAAGCCGCCAATTTCTGCGTCGATCGGGCAATGCAGATTCATGGCGGTTACGGCTATATCGGCGAGTTCTCAATCATCGAAAAGCTCTACCGCGACCAGCGGGTTTCCGAGATTTATGAGGGCACATCCGAAGTGCAGCGTCTGGTGATCGCCAACAACTACCTGAGAGGTTAGCTGCAAACAACATTACCCAAAGCGGCGCTCAAAGTAGGCGCCGCTTTTTTCTGTAACGGGGAAAAGCAGATGTTACAACTGGGATACTTCGAAGTTTATTGCATCGTCGAGAACCGTTTCTACCTCGATGCCGGCGGCGTGTACGGTATTGTGCCGCGCGCGATCTGGAGCCGGTTGCAACAGGCGGATGAAAACAACCTTCTTCCCTTCGACACCAATGTCTTCCTGCTCAGGAGGGGCGCTCACAACATCCTTTTTGATGTCGGTCTGGGCGATTATCTGCTCGACAGACAAAAGAAACTCTACGGTTGCCACGCGCCCTCCAACCTGGTCACCGGCCTGGCACAACTGGGATTGATGCCGGCGGATATCGACTATGTGCTTCTTTCGCACCTCCACTGGGATCAT
>JAGLUH010000255.1 GCA_023134875.1 Candidatus Zixiibacteriota bacterium | reverse complement strand
CCCGCGAACGGGCTTGTTGAAAAACTTGTGTTTTGCGTCATCGCGAGTGAAACCCGCCAACGGCGGGTATAGCGTGGCGATCTCAATGTGCTGCCTGCAAACAACTTGGAGATTGCCACGTCGCTCAGACCTTAAGCCCTTCACTCCTCGCAATGACTTTTTCAACTGCCCAAGAAATGCACCGGGCCCTCGTTTCTTCGTATAGATAGAAGGAGAAAGAGAATTTGGTTGAAGCCGGTATGCCGACAGGCCAAACTGATTTCACTTGCACCGGAAATTTAACGAGGATAACTTACAAATAAGAGGAGTACTTATGTATCGGTACCAAATGCTGCTCCTGGGCTTGGTCATAGGTTTCATGCTAACGGCGAATCTTCGGGCCGAAGGTGTAGATGATATCCGCATGTCACGCTCCCGCTTCTTTGTCGACTACGCCTCCTTCGCCGCCGCCGCCGACAACCGTCTTGAGATATACTACAAGATATTCAACGACGGCCTGAATTATGTCAAAGTTGGTGATAAATTCGTCGCCAGCTACGAGATCAACGTGATCATCCTGGGAGAAAAGGACCGCCAGATTACCGGTCAGTCGGTCGACAAAACGTATATTCTTGACGACTATGCCTTGACCCGATCACGGGAGGGCTTCCTGGTCAATCAGGTGGAGATGAAATTGGAACCGGGCAAGTATGTTCTCATCTGTAAGGTGATCGATCACAATTCCAATGATGTCTCCACAATTGAGAGCAAGTTCGAGTCTCCCCGTTTCGACCGACGCGGTGATATTGCCGATATCGAATTCATTCAGAAAGCCACCGCTGTCGGTGAGAAATCAAAGTTCGCCAAGGATGGGCTTATGGTCGTGCCGCTGGTGGAGCGATCATTTGACGCCCAGCAGCAGGATTTGGGATTCTACGTGGAGATGTATCTTGCGGATTATCTCAACCGGAAACTGACCCTGGCCTACGAAATCGTCGGTCAACGCAGTAACGCCCGTTTCGCTGGCAAGGCGACGGTCGCGTCGGCTCAGGAAGTGGCGCGGCTGAAGCTGTTCGAGTCGCTGGCGCACCTGCCGCCAGGGGATTATGATTTGACTCTTTCCCTCAAGCAGCAGGGCCGGGTTATTGCCAGGCGTAAAACCGGTTTCTCCTTGAAGTGGTCGTTGGCATCACTAATCAAGAATGATTTTGAACATGCCGTGGAGCAGCTCAAATATATCATCTCCAAGCGCGAGCGGCGTGAGTTGCTGGAGGTTTCTGACTCCATGCGGCTGGAGAAGTTCGAGGAATGGTGGGCGAGCAAGGACCCCACCGAAGGAACACCGGAAAATGAACTGCGCGACGAATACTATCGCCGTATCAGGTACGCTAATCAATATTACCGCAGTATCAATCGGGAAGGCTGGCAGACCGACCGCGGTATGATCTATATCAAGTACGGCGAGCCGGACCAGATCGACCGCCATCCCTTTGAGCTGGGACGTAAACCGTTTCAAATCTGGTACTACTATGCGCAGCGTCGGACCTTTGTGTTCGAAGACAACCATGGTGATGGTGATTATCAGTTGCAGTACCCTTATGACGGGGACTGGCGTAGATACATCGGCCCCTAACTGATAAGAGAAAGGGAAAAGATATGAAAAAGGAGTTTATGACAGCTCTGCTCCTGGTTCTGCTGTTGGTTGTCTCCGCCACGGCGCAACTGGAAAGGCCAATACGTCTCTGGATGGACGCCGCCTCTTACGCTTACCTTCCGGACTCCAGCGACAGCTATGTAGAGATTTGCTGTGCGATTCAGCGGGTGGACATTCAATTCGAGGAGGTCGCTGATACCACTGTTGCCGGTGGCAAGCTGTACGTCGGTTGGGTCTATCTCTACCTGGAGATCAGGAATAGGGATGGTAACATGGTTGACTCGCTGGGCAAGGATCGGCTGGTTCGCGTTCAGTACCTTGAGGATGCCTATAAGGAAAACGTTCGCTTCTTCGACTGTCTCGGCACCACACTGCCGCCGGGCAATTATCAACTGAAATGGACCGTTTATGATATGAACACCAAAACCGATTCCACCGTACGCAGCGGTATCGCCACCCGCGATCTAACGGTCAGGGATTTCCAGACCGACAAGCTGTTGCTCTCCGATATCGAACTGGCTTACCGGATCGATCCGGTGGCGTCTGATGCACCACCCTCACCCCTCGTCAAGGGGGGACATCAGGTAATTCCCAACCCGAATGGCTATTACTCTAACGAAGACAGTTTGATCTATTTTTATTTAGAGGTCTATAACCTGAAGGTGGGAGAGGGGAAGGACAATTCTTTCGAATTGACAATCAGATTACTGGACCGCTTCGGCTACGAACTGAAGGAAATACCCAAGGTCGAACACAGGAAACCGGGAGCTACCGCCGCCATCTGCGAGGGAGTATCATTAGCCGGTCTGCCGGGGGGACAATACCTGCTCAAGGTGATTGTTAAAGATAAGGCCAGCGGCCGCAAGGCATCGGTACAGAAGCCGCTTACCCTGGTATATGGTTTTGACCAGTTGACGCCGAGTATGACCGATCCTGATGTGTTTACCGAGGAGGACGCCAAGTTGATGGAACAGGTGATCTACTACATCAGTTCCAAACAGGAGAAGCGGACTTATAAGGAGTTGGATCTGAAGGCGAAAAAGAATTTTCTCGCCTCCTTCTGGAAGGACCGTAATCCCAATCCCGGCAGCAAGGTTAATACTTACAAAGATGAGATTTTCCGCCGTTTCTTATATGCTAATTACTACTACTCTACCGGCGTGACCACCAAAAATGACGGTTGGAGAAATGATCGCGGCAGAGTCTATATAACCTATGGTGAGCCCAATGAAATTGAGCGCCATCCTTCCAGCATGGACATCAAGCCCTATGAGCGCTGGTTCTATGATCACCTGCCCGGCCAAAGGGGCGGCGACTATTTCGTGTTCGTCGATGAGGACGGCTACGGTAACTACCGGCTGATTCATTCCACCTTGCGCGGTGAAATCTCCGATCCTAACTGGGAAAGCCGCCTGGGAATAATGGGCAATTGAGTCCTACTTATAATCTCGCTTCCCTGCAGGTCGGGTGCTGTCGTGAGCGTGAGCGAACAGGAAACCCGACAATCAAGTGTTGGTGCCCCTACAAATTGAATCCAATCTTGCAGGTTACAAGACCTGATCTCTTGACTACTCGTCTACTTCTCTTGCAAGCGACGAATCAGGATATCTTTTAGCTGTGTCTGGTCTTCAATTCTCTCGAGTCGACCCGCCTTGGCGATGGAGATGCTGCCGTCCTCCTCGCTGACAGCCACACAGACGGCATCGGTCTCCTCGGTAATGCCAGCCGCCGCCTTATGTCTCATGCCGTGGGAGTGCATGTACAGCGGGTTCTTGGAGAGCGGCAGCATGCAACCGGCAGCGACGATCATATCCCCGCGGATAATGACGGCGCCGTCATGCAGGGGTGTATAGGGAGTAAAGATGGTTGTCAATATCTGAGCGCTGATTCCGGCGTTGATCTTGCTGCCGCTGGCGACGAAATCGCGCAACCCGACACTCCGTTCCATGACGATCAAAGCGCCCTGCCGCAATTCCGCCATCTGTATTGCCGCCTTGGCGATCTCATCGATCGAGGCGGTTTCCGCGCTCCGATAGAAATACTTCACCAGCCGCGAGTAACTGATCCGCGCTAATGCGCCCCGTATCTCCGGTTGAAACAGAACCACCAGAATGATAAATCCGACAGTCGCAAAATTGGTAAAGAGCCACATTAATCCCTGAAGCTGAAACCAGTAGGCAAAGAAGGAGACGATAAACAGCAGGGTCAAACCGGCGATCATCTGTGCTGCCCGGGTTCCCTTGAGCAAAGAAAGGAACTTGTAGATGATAAAACTCACCACGACAACATCGATGAGATCGACTATAGTAAAGTACAGAAACCTGTAGCTAAGGAGTTCCATCTATCAGCCTCAACGTAACCTGATCGCCAAATCAACCGCCTGCCGCGTGGCAGCGACATCATGCGCTCGTACAGCAGCGGCGCCATAGATTACCGCGATAGCCGCCGCCGCCAGCGAACCAGGGAGGCGATCGTTTACCGCCGCGCCGGTAATCCTGCCGATAAATGACTTGCGCGACGCTCCCACCAGCACCGGTTTACCTAGTTGGCAAAAGCCATCTATCGACTTGATCAGCTCCAGATTGCCCGTTACATCTTTGCCAAAACCGATACCGGGGTCTATTATGATCTTGTCCGGATCAACACCGGCTCTTTCCGCCATCGCCACCGCATTGTCAAGATAGCTTATGATTTCTCCGATCAGGTCGTCATAATGAGTATCATTCTGCATTGTTTGCGACGTACCGCGCTTGTGCATCACTACCAGACCGGCATTGCTGCGGGCAACGACCGGTGCCAGGTCGGGATCATTTTCCAGCCCGGAGATATCATTGACAATAGCGGCACCGGCGTGCAGCGCCGCTTCGGCGACGACAGCTTTGCAGGTGTCGATTGAGATCGGCACTGAACATGATTCGACTACCTTTTCGATCACCGGCATTACCCGGCGCAATTCCTCCTGCTCAGTAACCGGTACGGCGCCCGGGCGGGATGATTCCCCGCCGATATCGATTATATCGGCACCTTCCGCGACCATTTGCAGGCAGCGCCTTACCGCCTGATCGACAGAATCGAACTGCCCATCATCAGAGAAGGAATCGGGAGTAACATTGAGCACCCCTATTACAATGATTCTCTCTTTTCTTTTGAAGGTCTTCGCCACCTTCTCCAGAGTGGCGGGTCGGGCAGCAGTAGTCATTACTCTGTAGCGTTGGCCGGTTTGCGAGAGAGCTTCTCGCCTTTCAGAATCTTATCAATCTCTTGGGAGTCGAGGATTTCATGCTCAAGGAGCGCGGTGGCCAGCAAATGAAGTTTGTCCAGATTGGAGCGCAGAAGTTCCTCAGCCGTTTCCGAAGCACGCTCGACAATGGCACGGACTTCCTGGTCGATTATCCGCGCGGTCTCTTCGGAATAGTCGCGGCGCTGCGTGATTTCCCGCCCCAGGAAAATCTCCTCCTGCTTCTGGCCGAAGGTGAGAGGACCCAGTTTGTCCGACATTCCCCAGGCGCAGACCATCTTACGCGCCAGTTCGGTTGCCTGGAGAATATCGTTTCCGGCTCCGGTAGTAAATTGATCGAACACCAGCTTTTCCGCCGCCCGACCGCCAAGCGCGTAGACTAGTTTGGTTTCCAGGTATTCCTTGGAGTGGGTATGTTTTTCCTCTTCCGGCAGAAAGCTGGTAACACCAAGTGCCAGGCCGCGGGGAATGATCGTAACCTTATAGACCGGGTCCGCCTTGGGCAGAAGCTTGCCCACCAGGGCGTGTCCCGCTTCATGGTAAGCGGTCGAGCGTTTCTCTTCATCGGAGATCACCAGCGAGCGGCGTTCCGCACCCATCATCACCTTGTCTTTCGCCTGCTCAAAATCGATCATCTCCACCTTGCTGGCATCACGGCGCGCCGCCAGCAACGCCGCCTCATTGACGATATTGGCCAAATCAGCACCCGACATCCCGGGAGTGCCGCGCGCAATCAGAGAGAGCCTGACACTGTCGTCCAGGTTGAGCTTCTTGGCATGTACCTTCAGAATTCCCTCGCGACCGTTGATGTCGGGCAGATTGACGACGATCTGTCGGTCAAATCGTCCCGGGCGCAAGAGCGCCGGATCGAGAACATCAGGGCGGTTGGTGGCCGCCACCATGATGACGCCATCGTTCGATTCAAAACCGTCCATCTCCACCAGCAGTTGATTAAGTGTCTGTTCCCGCTCATCATGACCGCCACCGAGGCCGGCGCCGCGCAAGCGGCCGACGGCGTCGATTTCATCAATAAAGATAATACAGGGAGCGTTTTTCTTACCCTGGTCAAATAGGTCACGTACCCGCGAAGCGCCGACGCCAACAAACATCTCGACAAAGTCGGATCCTGAAAGTGAAAAGAACGGAACTTCTGCTTCACCTGCAACAGCTTTGGCTAATAAAGTTTTACCTGTTCCTGGAGGACCATATAATAAAATTCCTCTTGGAG
>JAGLUH010000254.1 GCA_023134875.1 Candidatus Zixiibacteriota bacterium | reverse complement strand
AGATGGAGGATGAAATCGCCTCGATGGGTGCGATCATCGGCGCCTCCCTGGCGGGTTCCAAGTCAATGACCGCCACCTCGGGGCCTGGATTCTCACTGATGCAGGAGAACATCGGTTACGCCTACATGACGGAAGTCCCCTGCGTGATTGTCAATGTGCAGCGCGGCGGTCCTTCGACCGGATTGCCGACCAAGGTCAGCCAGGCTGACACGATGCAGGCGCGTTGGGGGCCACATGGCGACTACACCGCTATCGCGCTGGCGCCGCAATCGGTCGAGGAAACGATTGAACTGACCATCAGGGCGATGAATCTGTCTGAAACCTACCGCACGCCGGTGATTTTGCTCATGGACGAGGTGCTGGCGCACATGCGGGAGAAAGTTACGATGCCTGATCCTGAAGAGGTGGAAGTAATCAGTTGCATGAAGCCTGACGTTCCTGCCGCCTGGTATCGTCATTTTGAAATCACTCCCAGCTTCAAGGCACCGATGGCTTCCTTCGGCGAGGGCTATCGTTACCATGTCACCGGCCTCACTCATGATGAGGATGGTTTTCCCACCGCCAAGGGGCCTGAGATCATCGCCAAATTGTCAAAACTGCGTCGGAAGATTCTCCGTTACCTCGATGATATCTGCGAGATCGAAACCGATGGCATGGAAGATGCTCATGTGGCGGTATTCTCCTACGGCTCGGTGGCACGAGCGACCAAGCAGGCGTTGCAGATGGCACGTCGCCACCGAATGAAGATCGGTATGGTGCGACCCAAGACTATCTGGCCCTTCCATGATAAACAGTATCGCAAGATTTTCTCCAGCAAGAGCCTGGAGGTAGTCATTGTCGCCGAAATGAATCAGGGGCAGATTGTCCGGGAAGTCGAGCGAGTGGCGCCGAAAAACGTCGATGTGGTAAGCCTGGCGCGCTTTGATTCGGAACTGATAACCCCAGCACAGATACTAAATAAGATTCGGGAGGTGAGATAGAATGGTACAACCGTCAAACATTACGCATGCCTATCTCCGACCGAAGAAGAAATTCCCCAATGTCTGGTGTGCTGGGTGCGGCATAGGTGTTGTGCTCGGTTCGCTGGTACGGGCAATTGACCTGTTGCAACTTGACCGCAATCTGGTGACCCTGATTTCCGGTATTGGCTGTTCGTCGCGGATGCCCGTCTATCTTGATTTCAATACTCTGCACACCACACACGGGCGTGCTCTCGCTTTCGCCACCGGCGTCAAGCTGGCGAACCCCAGGATGAAGGTTATTGTGGTCACCGGTGACGGCGACGCACTCGCTATCGGCGGTAACCACTTTATTCACTCCTGCCGCCGCAATATCGATATCACCACTATTCTGGTCAACAACCACATCTACGGTATGACCGGCGGCCAGTTCTCGCCCACGACGCCGACCGATAGCATCGGCTCCACGGCACCCTACGGCAACATGGAATATAACTTCGAGGTGCCCAAGCTGGCGATGGCGGCCGGCGCCACCTATGTCGCCCGCGGCACCGTCTATCATGTCCAGCAGTTGGATAAACTGCTTAATGAGGCTATTGTCAAGCGTGGTTTTTCGGTGGTCGATGTTTTCAGCAATTGCCACACCTACTTCGGACGCTTCAACCGGCTGGGGGATTCCATACAAATGCTGAAGGCTCTCAAGAAAATAGCTTTGCCTTTGAAGGCGGCGGAGAAGCTTCCCCCCGAAAAGGTTGCCGGCAAACTTCTGACCGGAGTCTTTTGCGACATTGAGCGTGAAGAGTACTGTGACCGCTATGACAAGTTGATCGAAAGTCTCCAGGAGAGTAAATCATGAGTAACGGTAGATCACCCAGCCATAAACACCACAAGGTGCAAACGGAGAGCGACAGCCGCTATGAAATTCGTCTCTCCGGTTCGGGAGGTCAGGGTTTGATATTTGCCGGTGTCGTGCTGGCGCAGGCAATTGCTACTATCGACGGCCGCAATGCCGTACAAACACAGAGCTATGGCCCCGAAGCGCGCGGCGGTGCCTCGCGTGCCGATTTAGTCATTGCCGATGGTGACATCTACTATCCCAAGCCGATGAAACTTGACTTGCTGCTTGCCCTGACCCAGGAGGCTTGCGACAGCTACTACCCCGACCTTAAGGAAGATGGATTGCTGATTATCGATAATCAGCTGGTTACTCAGGTGCCGACTTCGAACTACATTGGTTTCCCTTTTGTCCAGTTAGCTAAAACCGAAATCGGCGTGCCGATGGTCGCCAACGTTATCGCTCTGGGCGCTATCTGTTCTGTCTCAGGGATTGTGTCTGTGAAAGCTCTGACCGAGGTTGTCAGGCTGCGCGCACCGCGCGGTACCGACGAGAAGAACCTGGCAGCGCTCGATTTGGGGTTGAAGTTGGGTAAGAAGGCCAGGAAAGAGGCGATGGCCTGATGCCGGAGACATTGTTGCTGATTAAACCGGACGCGGTCGAACGCGATCTGATCGGAGCCATCATTCTCCGGTTGGAGGCGGCCGGTTTCAAAATTGTCGAATTGCGGCTAGTTCATCTCAACGAGGCTGAGGCGCAACGCTTCTACCAGGTTCATGAAGGCAAACCATTTTTTGATAAGCTCGTCGCCTTTATGTCCTCATCGCCGATTGTGGCGATGGTGCTGGCCCGGGAAAACGCGGTTAGCGATCTGCGCGAACTGGTCGGCGCCACCGATCCGGCTCAAGCCGCCTGCGGCACTATTCGGCAGTGCTTTGGTGTGGACGTCACCAGAAACTCAGTTCATGCTTCCGACAGCGCGGAAACCGCGGCGGTTGAGATAAAGTTCTTTTTTCCCGACAGGTAAGGGGCATCTGAGGAACTGATGATAATTCCGATTCATTACGCTGACGAAATAAGAGACCTTTTCTTGCCCGATAGTTGCCGCACTGATCTTTTTGCATCTCCGGAAGAGAGACTGAGAGCAATCAACAATGACCATTGGTTGCATACAGGCAAACTCCCCTCCAACCTCAGCCAATTCCTGAAAGGTGATGGAGAACTGCTGATTGTGGTCAATGATCATTTTCGCTCCACACCAACGGCAACGGTTATAAGAGCACTGCTAAGTCACCTTGATCTGAACCTGACAACTTTTTTAGTAGCAACCGCACTGCATCCCGCGCCGGAAGAGAAACATCTTCGAATCATCTTCGGCAGGCTCTATGATCGTATCAAAGACCGCATCCGGGTTCATGATGCGGGCGACAAGGCCGGCCTGGCCCGGTTTGCAACTGATACCGGAGATGTCTGGCTTAACAAGCTCCTTGATAGCAGCGCGAGGATTCTCACTATTAGTTCCGTAGAACCTCACTATTTTGCCGGTTTCACCGGTGGTCGTAAGATCATTTTCCCCGGTTGCGCCTCTTTTGCCGACACCCGCGCCAATCATGCGCTGGCGGTAACTGAAGGCAGCCGGCCGCTGGCTACTGTGGGTAATCCGGTGTGGGAAGATATCAAGCAGCGTACTGCTTGTCTTGATGATAAACGCCGTTTCACGATTCAACTGGTCGCCGGACATGGTCGGTCGGTGCTCTTCGCCTCCTGGGGCGACTGGGATGATGCCTATGAACAGTCGGCTGATTTTGTCAGACGCAACTTCGCTTACCAAGTCGATCAGTTATATGATTGCATCATCTGTGTCGTCTATCCCCCCCTCGACAGGAACCTCTACCAGTTGCAGAAATCATACGAGAATGTCGCCGCCGCCGTACGTGATGGCGGCACGATCCTGTTGATTTCCGCCTGCCTGGAGGGAATTGGTGACGAGCGTTTTCTCAAGCTGGCGGAGGCGGAGGCACGGGGTGAAAAACTACCGGACGAAGAATCTGAGGTGGGGGCGATGGGGGTACACAAGATCAGGCGCACTGTCAAGCTGGCGCAACGCCTTAATCTGCGCCTCTTATCAACACTGACGGCGGATACGCTTACCTGTCTGCCGATTGAAGCAAGAAAGGAAATCAACAGCTCGATTGACGAGCTAATAAAGAAGTATGGGAAAGATTGCAGAGTGGCGGTCGTTCTTGATAGCGCCACGCAGGTGTTGTGTGGCCCTGATCAGGCGGCGGCAGGCTCTGCTTTAACCATGGAGGAGAAGAATCATGCGTAGGAAAGTGGCAGTAATCGGAGCGGGCAATGTCGGCGCTGGGGTAGTGCAGTACCTGGCCGAAGACAACCTGGCGGACATTGTTCTGGTCGACATTATCGAGGGAATGCCGCAGGGCAAGGCGTTGGATTTGATGCAGACCGGCCCGATCCGGGGTTATGATGTCAATATCATCGGCACCAACGACTACGCCGACATCAAGGACGTCGATATCGTCGTCCACACCGCCGGCCTGCCCCGCAAACCGGGCATGTCGCGTGAGGATTTGCTCAACAAGAATGCCTCGATCATCGGCAGTTCCGCCGAAAACATAGCGAAGTATGCGCCCAATGCCATCATCATCATGGTCGCCAATCCGCTCGACATTATGACCTACCACGCTTACAAGGTCTCCGGTTTCCCCAGCGAGCGCGTTTTCGGTCAGGCCGGTATTCTCGATTCGACCCGCTTCCGCACCTTTATCGGCATGGA
>JAGLUH010000253.1 GCA_023134875.1 Candidatus Zixiibacteriota bacterium | reverse complement strand
TTACTTACCACAGTTCAAATGACCGGGCAGGCGTTGGAATTTCAGTAGAAAAAACCAGTTCGCCATTAATCGTTAACTGCTTTCCGTCCACCATATATGCTTGAGAATATCCACCACCGCCCACATCATTGCTCAGCAATAAAGCGGTTCCATGAAATCGAACATCACCGCATGTCATCTCCGCCGGACCGTCGTAGGATATGAGAAACAGATCATCGTCATATGTCAGGGCCGCACATGTTGCCGATTGCCCGGAGATTACTTGCCTGGATTGAACTTTCTTGATTTCAGGTTCGCCTGGTGGCAAAGCTTGAATAACTGTTTCGAAATGTAGGGGCAGTTGTTGTCGGCAGCGGTAGATTATATCGTGGGAAGGGTTAATCGCAAACAAGGCGAACCAGCCGCGCACCGGATTTTTCTGTCCAATGATATCGAGGGTTTCAAAGCGCTCGCCTTGTGCAGGTAGGATGGCCACGTTGCTGTGTTCGGTTTCCCTGGTAACCACCGAACCGTTCGGATCAATTTCCAATTGAACCGCTCGCGCATTTCGATTAATACCTTCGCCCTGAATGATAGGAGCCGGGTGGAAGAGGAGATCGACCTGATGTTCACCTTCGCCTAACACACGATCACAGACAATGGCGTATTGGCCTTTCAGATAGAAGATACTCCGCTGATGTTGAACATCCCGGATTGCCGCATTCTTGTCTGCCTCACGATCCTGGGCCTTGCCCCCCCATAACGGCGCATTTCGGGGCGAATAGGCGCGGCGATACCAACCCTCACCGAAATCGAAGTGCTCGCCGATGACAAAACGCCGGTCTGGATCGGGCATCTCTTCCGGCGGACCGAGTGCCCTGTGTTGAGTCAGTCCATCGATGACAATTGTGTTGTGCGCCCAGGAGCCTCGCCAATAGAGTTCGAATTCATCGCGTTTGTAGGAATAGATACTGGGATCGCCGATGAGTTCACGGCCACCGGCATAGTAGACGAAGTTAAGCTTGTCTTCATGTTGATGCCCACTGCCGAAATACCCCGCATCGAATATCAACACCTGACCGTCAGGTCCCCATTTATCGCGCATCACGCAGTAACCCGCATGGGTGAAGTCATGCGATGGTTGCTCAGGTGGTTCGCCCTCCCTTCCTTTCGTGGCAAACCACAGGAAGTCATCCCTTGCAAAAAACTCTGCGCCAGCCTCCATCACCTCCACCGCGGGAAATCGTTCGGGATCAGCATCGCTCAGCATGGGAAGCGTGAGGTCAGGGTAAGCAATATACTGCATTGCTTCCACACCCTCTTCATACTGCTCCAGGAGACTCTTCGGAATGGGCATGCTGAGATATCTCGCCAGTTTGAGAGCGCTGGACATGGTTGTTAGTGGAAAACGGTGATAATGTGGCGAACCTTCCGATTGGAAGCCGTCTGGAAGAAATGCACCGGCATTTACCCATGCCAAACGTTTCATGGCAGTATTATAAAATAAGGGCGAAAGTTTGAATTCGGGAAAAAGCAGCGCTACGCATGCCAACCCTGAAGACTCGACCTGCAGCCAATTACCTCCATTCGCCGCATACATGCTGAGATATTTCCCATGATCCATCATCGAGCGTGCCATTTTAAAAAGACATTCACGCTTAAAAGTGGGATGTTGAGAAAGCTCCAGCAACACCACTCCCCATTTCAAACCGGAACGTCCTCCTGACTCCAGCGTTCGCCATTGTGCCCATGTTCTTTTGAAGGTCGGTGGACTGGTTTCGTACCAGGAGTTGAACAAGCGGCAGAGGTGCTTAACATACTTCTCATCCCCTGTTTTCTGATAGGCTTCCATCAGCGTTATCATCCAGGCGTGAACGTTCATCCAGACGCGGCTTTCGATGTCGTCGTCTACTTTCTTGTCCCACTGTACCTTCTCGCCATAGTCGTAGCGCCTGTGCATGTGGGCTTTCAGGATGAAGATGTTGCGGCATATATCGTCGGCTTCGGCAATATCGACCACTGTACTGGAGCTTCGAGCGGGCCAGCCGTGCTTGCTCGAGAACCGCTCCGCCAAGGCCTTCACGTAGGCTTTTCTGGCACGCTGCCAATTACCGGATGACACATGATGTGCCACCTTATGCATGTCCTGCCGCCGCAGATCGAGTTGCGAGAAGAACTCCTGATCTGTCCCATGGATTTCCAATGCGTCTGCTTTTACATGGGCGGTATCGATGAGTGCCTTAGCCGCGTTTCGCTCTATTTTATTCCCCTTGTGGCCGTGACTGGCAAACTGGGCCCTTCCGGTGAGCAGCCATTCTCTTGCCATTTCGTAAACAAATGAGTTTTTTTGGGCGTTGTTTACCAGCAGTCCGCCTGTCAGCGATAATGCACCCGTCGCTGAATAAAATGTGTGATCGATGCAGTGCCTGGGGCCGTACCCTGCGTGAAGTGGTAAGGTCCATTGCATTTGCATGGCTTGAGTGATGCAGAGTCCGGCCACTTCCTGGCGATCTTCTTTCTTGCCGCTTGCAAGATAGGCAAGGCATTTGAGTTGGCTCGATGCGGTGTTGCGTGTATCCCACAAGGCCTGGTTTCTTTGCTCCGCTGGGGGGATCGGATGCTTGGCGATAAATTGCACTGCCTTTTTCGCAAAGTGAGTATCATCAGGCAAAGGTAAGCCGTCATCCTGCTTCCACAATTTCGCCGCTTCGGTAGGGAATTCGAACTCAACTCTCATCAACAGGTCAACTGCTTCGTTGAGGTCGAGTCGAGATACCCCCTTCGGGTCTGGGGCTGCATAGCCTATTGCGCTCATTCCGGTTAAAATGAACAGAAAAAGAAAACCGGAAATGAAACGTTTAATCGATTGATTCCTCATTCCTACGGACCTCCATTATTTTGTTTGATAACTTGCTATGCTATTACAAATCCGGGGGCACCTTACTTATTTGCCCCTTTCATTGGGATTGTTTCGTATCTCGCATAGGGCTCTCCCAACAGATGCGTCAATCCTTTGACTACACCTCGTCAAACTCAATGTTGTTTTCCCGGCACCATTCGATGGCGATTTCTTTTATGGCATTATTGTGGTGACTGTACCATTCGTCTGCGATGTCGTATTCGTGTATCGCATTTTTGAATCGCCGAAAGGCACCACCGCCCCTTATGAGATCGCAGAAAATGTTGCACATTTCAGGATCGTCCAGAGACAAGCAGAATTGTTCCATAATGCTGTATTCATGGATGTCGAACTTCGTGGGCAATTGGATGTACTCGCCGGTTTCGTCTAATATTTCCCTTGCGATAGTGACAAGATCACGTTCCCAGTCCGGCAGATCTTCAAGGGGCTCGTTATCTTCGGCGGCCCGCAGAGCGTAATCGGTCATAAGGACCACCTCACCGGTTTTTTTGTTCAGGAACGAGGAACTTTCGTCCGATTGGAATTCCATACCTTCGATAATATCACTTAATTTGACATGAGTTGCCATAAGCGTTAACTTCCTTATATGCCATTCGATTATGGTGGGCATTTTGCACAGATTGAGCGGAAAAG
>JAGLUH010000252.1 GCA_023134875.1 Candidatus Zixiibacteriota bacterium | reverse complement strand
AAGGGTATCTCTTGAGATCGTTCCGGCTGTGCACACCCGACAGCACCAGGATCGTCTTAAGTCCGCTCTCGATACCGGCGATGATGTCGGTTTCCATATTATCGCCGATTATCACCGTGTGGGCGGAATGGCTGCCTAGCTTGCGCAGCGCCGCCCGCATCATAAAGGGATTGGGCTTGCCGACATAGAACGGTTTTCGCTTCGTGACTTTTTCAATCGGCGCCACCAGCGCGCCACAAGAAGGAAAACCGGAGGGACCGGAAACATCGGGATTGGTGGCGATAAAACGGGCGCCATGCCTGATCAGGCTGATCGCTTTTTCAATCTTCTCGAAGTTATAGGAGCGCGTCTCCCCCAGTACGACATAATCGACATCCTGGTCGCTGATGGTAAAGCCCCGCTTGTACAGTTCATGGGTAAGCGCTCCCTCGCCAATGACATATACCTTGTCCCCGCTTTCCTGCATTTCCAGGAAGGTGGCGGTAGCCATTGCCGAAGTGTAGAAATGGTCTACCTCAATATCAAGACCGGCGCGGCTGAGGCGATGCTTAAGGTCTATCGGTGTCAGGGAAGGGTAATTGGTCAGAAAGAGATAGGGGATCTTCTTGTCGCGCAGCATCCTGATGAATTCAACAGAACCTTCGATCAGGTTGTTGTCCCAGATAATGACGCCGTCCATATCACACAGAACTGCGCGCATCTTTTTCTTTCTGGCCATACGGTAAAGTTCCTCTCAGTTTACAATCATAACGACCGTTCTTGACTTACAGTCGATCCAGTGTTGTAGTCTACTGATTGGGATTGAATCTGTCAACCATTTGCTGTTTGTTGCCTGCGGCGTCAGAAACCTCTTCCTGCAACGTTTGGTTTCCAGTTTGTCGAAACCGCACCTGCGGTTTAGCTGAGTTCGTCAGCCAGTTTGACGAATTCGTCGACATAGGCAACCGAGCGCGCCACTGCCTCATCCCAGAAAGCGGAATCGGTTAGATCGAGGTTGAGATGTTTGGTGGCAACTTCCTCGGTAGCCATGCGGCCGGTATCCTGCAACAGCGCTCGATACTTTGGTGCAAATTCTTTGCCCTCCCGTGACGCTCGGGCATAGACACCACCGGCGAAAAGAAACCCGAAAGTGTAGGGGAAATTATAGAAAGGCGCCTCAGTATAGTAGAAGTGCAGCTTGCTGGCCCAGAAGAGGGGATGATAACCATCAGTGGGATCGAGTATCTCGCCAAAAGCTTCCTTCTGAGCTTTGATCATCAGTTCATCCAGACGAGCGCGACTCACTACGCCTCTAGCGCGTTCATCGTAGAACCATCCGTCAAACAAGTAACGGGCGTAGATGTTGCAGAAGAGAATAAACGGCTGCTGCAGGATTTGATCGAGCAGCATCAGCTTCTGCTGCGGGTCGGTAACTCCCTGCAGGGCGGCATCAGTCACGCGCAGTTCGTTGAAGATCGAAGCGGTCTCCGCCAATCCCATCGGGTACTCAGTCGCCAGGTAGGGGATATCTTTCAGCACCCACTGATGATAAGCATGTCCCAACTCATGCGCCAGAGTGGTCATACTGCCGAAATCATTACCGTAGGTCATGAAGATGCGACTCTGACCGATCAGGTTCATGCCGGTACAGTAGCCACCATCCGCCTTACCAGGACGATCTTCCCCTTCCACCCAGTTCTTAGCGAGAGCCATCTGCGAAAACACCGCCATCTCCTGAGAAAAGGAACCGAGGTGCTCAATGATAAACTCACCCGCTTTGTCAAAGGTCATGGTCATATCTAACTTGCCGACCGGCGCGAATTGATCATACCAGCAGAATTCAGTAATGCCGAGAACCTTTTTCTTCGCCTCAATATACCGTGTCACCTGCGGCAACGCCTTGGTTACTGCCTGCCACATCGCCGTGAGTGTCTCTTCCTTCATCCGCCCCATACGCAGCGGTTCATGGAGAACTGAATCCCAGTCGCGATGTTTGTAGATTGACAGGCGGAAACCACCCTGGTAATTCAGGGCAGCGGCGGTAAGACTGGCTTCTTCCTGCCAAGCTTCCTGGAATTTGGTGAAGGCTCGTTTCCTGATGCCACGATCAGGGTTGAGAAACTTGTTTTGTAACTGACCGACCGAGAGAGTTTCTAGTTTGTCTCCATCTTGAAACTCCACCTTGATTCGCCCCGAAATCTTGTCATATAAGCGGCTCCAGGCGTGATAGCCATTTACCGATAGGTCGAGAACCAGTGATTCCAATTCGGGTGGCATCTTCTCCCGCGCATTGCGGCGCAACTCATCGAGATAAAACCTGATCGGCGTCAACAAAGGCAGAGAGACAAATTTCTCCCAGACGGCGTCACTTTGTTTCACCGAGAAAGCCTCCAGCGAGTTGCGCAGGTTGTACCAATCAGCGATCATCACATCGACCTCGCCATAGATGGTATTGGCCTCGTCGTCGTCAACCTTTTGGGATATCAAACAGTGCACAAAAGAACTCGCCAAACTGATATGGAGGCCGAGTCGCTGAAGTTCGAGGATAAAGTCCTTCCAGTTGGAAACCGAATCATCATCCAGGGTGGCCGGCAGCCGGTTGACAGTATCACGGGCATGGTCCAGATCGTTTCTTGTCTTTTTACGAAAATCTCTGTACTCAGCGGAACCACTTCCTCCGGGAAAGATCGAATCGAGGTTCCAGCGCGGGGCCGCCGTGTCGGTTATATTGTTTTTGTCAGTCGTCACTTCGAGAATCTCCTTTTTCAATCAATAGCTCGTTTAGGTCGCCTGCTATTCAGACGCAAAGTACACTGGCGGTGAATATAACCATCAGTGACCGGCGATCAAGGACTATCTGGGAAAGTATCAGCCTGACCATGCCGCCCGTTAGTGAAGATGCCCCTGGGGAAGCTGCCTGACAAAAACAGAGCCAAATCGCTTGTTAAGCTGTCGTTCTCTGCATAGATTATCACTCAGGATGAAACACCGGCGGCGATACAGTCCCTCTTATGGATTGACTGCTCTCCTGCTGTTGATGCTTCCATTGCTTCCCCGCACCATGACAGCAACAATGGTAGACTTTGAATCGACCGCTATCGAGATGCTTGCTGAAGGGCACGAGTTTGGCCTTGACTCGCTGGTAGTTCACAATCGGTGGGCTGTCTACCAATACCTGCGGGATGAACTGCAAAGTTGCCTTGCGACCGGCTCCACGGAGTTTATCGCACTGACTGCCCGGCTGGCTGAACTGGTGGAGCGGCACTATAGCGATCCTTTCTTTGTCAGGCAGGTTGACCTCTATCAGTCCTGGAGTGATTCTGAGTGGGGAAAACGGCGTCAGCTTGACGCTCTGCAAGTGGAGGCAATCGCCACCGCGCCTTCTCTGCCGGTTGATTCTCTTGCGCACCGCTTCGATATCCTCGCTGGCGGTTACCTGGAGATCGCCGACTCGGCAGCGGCGGTGCAGGCGTGGCAGAATGGCAGCTTGTTGCTGCTGGAACAGAAAGGTGAGGAATGCCAGTCACGGCAATTCCTGTCGCAAGCGATCAATCTTAGTGGCAAGCTGGGTGATCGGCTCGGCTTGGGCACGAGCTACAATCTTCTGGGAACGTATTACGAACGTTTTGATTCCCTTTACCAGGCAGGTGTCTATTTCGACAGCGCCCTGATGATCAGGGCGGAGCTTGGGGATTCGCTGGGCCTGGCGGACTGCCTGAACAACATCGGCAAGGTCTGGCTGGAACTAAACGATCTTGATGAGGCGTACCGCTACTATCAGGAGGCTCTGCGAATCCGCCGCAATCAGCATGATTCCTCAAGTATATGTCACACCCTGCTTGATATGACCATCGCCTTCCGTCACCAGCAACCTGATAGTACGAGAAACAAGTGGTTAAGCGAAGCCCGGCAGATGCTGACCGCCGGCGATGATCCCAAACTCAAAGCAAGGGTGTTGCAGGTTTCGGCGATCCGGGCTTCTGAAGAGGGGAAATTCGACCGAGCATTGACTGAGTATCGGCAGGCGTTGTCACTGTTGGAGCCGGGGAGGTATCCCAGCCTGCGGGTATCGCTGCTAACGCACAGCGCTTCCATTTACAATGCCCTGGGTGATTGCACCAGCGCCCTGACAGATTATCTGGCCGCACTTGAACTGGCTCATGCTACCACCAACCCCAGCGCCATCGCCAGTATTCTGCATAATCTGGGCGTCACCTGTCAGCGAATCGGTGAGAACAAAAGGGCGATTACATACTATCAGCGTTCTCTTGATCTGAAAAAAAGCCTCGGTCGCTTGAGCCAGATGGTGCAAACGCTCAACAACCTCGCTGAAATCTACCTGAAACTAAACGACGGCGACGCCGCCCGGGAGTGCCTCGAACAGTCGCACCAGATCGCTGACAGCTACAACGACCCGCGCCTGCTTGCCGGCACCTACATTGTGTCGGCCCGGGTGCTGTCAAGGTTCGATCATCTCGACTCCGCCGCTACCATCTATACCCAACTTGACGATTCCCAGGCCGCCTTTGATATCGTTATGATGAAAGCAGATATCCGGCGGCAACAGGGAGAGTACGCCGATGCAACCAAACATCTCGACGCGGGAAAGACCCTGCTTAACCGACTTGCCAGCTACAGCAACCTGCAAAAGTATGATATGATTGCCGGTCAGGTTTTCTATGATACCAAGCAGTTTGATTCCGCCTATGCCTACTTGGCGCGTGTGATTGGCCGGCTCGAACGAACCAGGAAAAATATCCCCGACCCGCAACTGCGTGCCCAGCGGCAGAGCCGCAACCGCTTTGCCTACGAGAAAATGGTGTCGATTTTCTTCGATCGTTACCGGAAGGACGAGGGTGCGGCTCTTGACTCGATGATCCATTATCTTGAACTGGCGAAGTCACGGACACTATTGGATCTTCTCAATCGGTCGCGTCTTCAGCCAAGCTCACGGGTTCCTGACAGTCTGCTGAGTGAAGAGGTCGCTCTTTTGACAGAGATCGAACAGATTGAGCAGTTACATCTTGGTGTTACTAACCGGCAAAGGCTTGATTCCGCCGCTGTCCTGGTAATGGAGCTTAACCAGCAGTTAAGTGAAGTAAGGCTCAAGATCAGCCTGGCCGATCCGCGATCTCACGAGTTGTTCTATCCGAACCGGCGGGAGGTGTTGCCCTTCGCCATTAGTATGCTTGACGACAAAAGTGCAGTGCTTGATTACCTGCTTACTCCGGAAGGGTCTTTGCTATTGGTGATAACCAGGGATAAAAAGCAAGTATTTCAATTGGCTAATCGGGAGCAAATCACCCACAGCTTGATCGATTATCTGAATCTGCTGCGGGAATCGGCCAAACCGGAGAAGGAGAAGCTGCGAGGTGACTTTGAGCAGAGCGCCCGCAATCTCGCTGATCAACTGCTGTCTGATTTCAAGGTCGAATTGGCTGATTTCGAGAGGCTCTACATCTCTGCCGACGGTCCTCTGGCCGTACTGCCGTTTGGATCGTTGATTGTGGGCGACAAGTTCCTGATTGAGTATGCCAGCCTTACCTATCTACCTTCGTTGTTCTTCCTGGCGGAGGATGAAAAGGAAGCTGGAAGTATCGCTGGCCGTCGGCTACTTGCCGTCGCTGACCCGCAGTTTCACAGCGGGATGGCGTCGCTGCCTCACAGCCGCCGGGAGGTGGAATGGATCGCCTCCTGCTTCGCTAAAGGCAACACGAAGATTCTGACAGGTGCTGACGCCGCCAAGTCGTTTTTGCTTTCTGATAAGATTGCCCATTTTGACTATGTTCACTTCGCCACCCATTCGCAGATCAATCACGATGACCCTACCAGATCAAAGCTGCTCCTCTCCCCCGACACTTCCCTTGGCGGGAGCGCTTACCTGACGCTGCGCGAAGTGATGACCCTGAGTCTCGATGCCGATTTGGTGGTGCTGTCATCATGCGAGTCGGGCCAGGGGCGGTATCATCTCGGCGAGGGCCTTGAAGGTTTCGTGAGAGGATTCATGTACGCCGGCGCCGCCAACGTCGTGGTCAGCCTTTGGGCGGTTGAGGATTTCGCCTCTTCGATCTTCATGAAACATTTCTACCAACACCTTGACCAGGGTTATGCCGGGGCGCTCCGCCAGGCCAAGCTCGATATGCTCAACTCGGCCCGCCGTAAACATCGACACCCCTTCTACTGGGCGCCTTTTGTGCTGGTAAAAGGCAAGTAAGCAGTTAGGCGGGCAGGCCGCTCGATCTATGCTCTCTGACGATTTTTAAGCTTAGTCTTTTAAGAGGACACGGAAGTAGTACTCATATTCCGCCGGTTCAAGATCGACACCGACCGGCAGTACCTCCTTGATGGAAATCGAAAAACTACCGCCATGATGCAACAGCCCGACCACACCCGGGTCGCTGACGATAACCTGGCAACTATTGGTTGACTCGGTCTGCTCATAACAGTTGATCGTCTCGCCCGGCAGCGCCACCGGTTGCGCGCCTCTGGGGGTTATGTCGATAGAATAACGATAATCAGCAATATCAATACGATCAGTAACAAACTGGAAGGCGATTTTCCTGGTGCTTTTGTTCAGTACAAATCCCTGTTCCGGTATCTGACCGTCGGCTGAGATATTTCGTTTCTCAAACTGCGGCTGCAAAAGGAAAGTAGCTACCTGATCCTGCTCCACTCCGGGATTGAACATAGTAAAGGTGACAAAGGCCAGCAGAATCAAGGGCACGAGAGCAGAAAGCGCAGCCAGCGGCGAGGCGAAAACGAGCCGAAAACGTTCTCGCCAGCCGGTCACCTGTATTGCCGCTGTGGCTGGTTTTTCTTCCGGCAGAAGCTGGAGGGCATCACGCAGAAGCTTGAGGTCTTCGATACAGGATTGGCAGGTCGTAAGATGACTCGATATCTCGGAGAATTCATCCGAGAACTTGCTGATCTCACCTCGCGCCAGGCGATCAAGCGTTTCGGAAGCGATATGATCTAAGGAATCATACAGGGGCATTGTTTTTCTGATTAGATACACCCCTTTCCAAAACTCCCATTCTTTCTTGAGCTGCGGCGACTTCTGAATTTCAGCTAAGGTTCTATCCTTTTGTGCGGCATCAAGTTTTCCGGCCACGAGGAGCGGGATCATATCGGTTATATCTCGATTGTCATTCACTTCAAAAGTCTCCTTTCAACCTTATTGTCGCATTGGCGTGCTTTCGGTTCGCCTTAAAGGAGCTTTTCTTTCAGGTCGATTGCTGTTTTTTTGCACTCATGCACTTTCCGTTTTACCGTGCCTTCCGGAATGCCGAGATATTCGCCTATCTCTTTGTATGTCAACGACTCAGAGAAGATCATGCGCCAGAGCCGCTGGCATTCGGAACCGATGGCACGGAAGATTTTCAGAAACACCTCGTATTCCTCCCTTTTTTCCTGCAATTCGTCAGGGACCTCACTGGGAGCGGGAACAGGTAAAGCTCTCCGATCGGCATCACGCTGTACCCGCTGTTTGCGCACCTCGTCGATGCAGGTGTAACGCGCTATTCGTTGCACATAAGTGCGAAAAGTAGACTCTCCTCTGAACTTGCGCGCCTGCAGGTTGGTGAAAAGCTTGAGCTGAACGATTGAGGCGATATCTTCGGTATCTGCCACAAAATGCCAGGTCGACAATGAGGTCACCTGCTTGATCCAGCTATCTACCTGACGATAGACAGCCCGATCGCCGGCGACATACCTGCTCGCCAGCTCCCGCTCCGCTTCAGCGGACAATACGCTGCCTTTGACAACTGACATCAACATGCTGGGGGAAAGTTATACTGGTTGGAACAATATGCCAAGTTGAAAATCGACGGACCCACCTTTTCCGTATAGACACTATACAACTTGAAAAGCTGCGAGGAAACGATGATTAAGGCGGCGTTGACAAAAGCGCTTACTACCGGACTGGTCTAAACCGTTGCCCATCAAAGCGGAGAGGCAGGGATTCGACGCGCGGTATTTCGGCTAAGTTCTTAACACACAGCGAATTAAGCGTAATCTATTGCTAATTCAAACGTTAAGTTCCGTTGAGTTGCGTAGAGTTCCATCGAGTTTCGTCGAGTTGCGTGGAGTTGGCTGTTAGAAAATTATTAGAAAAAATCGTGGGCACCAATCGGGAAAAGAGTGTTTCTCGCTTCTAGGTGTCAGCTGGGGAGTGCCGGAAAAAGAAGGTGGCGAACCTCAGTATCTGGCTTTTTTGATATGTCCGTCAGGTTGACAGCTCGCAGTACATTAGTTAAGGGAACGGAGCGTTTGAACCTTGCTTTCCGACAGTGAAACCTAGTGCAATGATTGCTTAATACAC
>JAGLUH010000251.1 GCA_023134875.1 Candidatus Zixiibacteriota bacterium | reverse complement strand
GCGGTCGGCTGGCACCGTTTCTCCACCAAACTCAGCCTCGTGCAGGGTGGGTTGAATCTGACCTTGAGTATTATTCTGGTTAGAAAATACGGCACTATTGGCGTGGCGCTGGCGACTCTGATCGCCTTTCTATTGACCAACTTTATTGGCAACATTGTTTATTTTCGTCGGAAAATGCGATTGCTCGCCGGTAGCGGTTGATCTCTTTTCAAGAAGCACTATATTATCAGCGACCTGATTTTGTTTGTCTGGGGAGAATTTCGATGGAGTGGCTATTTTTTGTCATAGGCTTGTTGGTGGGTGGTGCAGCCATCTGGTTGTTCCGGCGACAGCAGCTTAACACTGTCAGGAGCCAGCTGGAGGGTACCTTTGCCTCCCTTTCGCGAGAGGCTTTGAAAGATAACACCGACTTGTTTCTTAAGCTGGCCAAATCCACCTTCGAAACAATCTCCAAGGAAACCCAGGGTAAATTAGGCGAACAGCATGAGGTAATCAAGGGAACGATAACGCCCCTCTCTGAAGCGTTGACCAGGTATGAAGAGCAGCTCCGCCAGATTGAGGGATCGCGCAAGGAGGCTTACGGTGGGCTGTTGCAGCAACTCAAGGCGTTACAGGAGTCTGAAGCCGAACTCCGATCACAGACAAGCAGCCTGACCGGCGCTTTGCGAACACCGCAGGTGCGAGGTCAGTGGGGTGAACTGACGCTACGCCGCAGTGTGGAACTGGCGGGTTTGTCGCAACACTGTGTCTTTGAGGAACAAGTCACTACGACAGTTACCAACAGCGGTGCACGGCCTGATCTGATCGTTCGTCTTCCCGCCGGACGGGAGATAATCGTTGATGCCAAGGCCCCAATGATTCACTATCTGGATGCCCAGGCGGAAGTCGACGACACCAGGAGAAGTGAACTTTTGCAGAAACATGCTGTCGCTGTGAGAGAGCATGTGCGTCTGTTGGCCGGCAAGGATTATCAAAGTAAATTCGCCGGCGCGGCTGATTTTGTCGTGCTCTTTGTCCCGCAAGAATCATTCTATGCCGCCGCTCTTGATGCTGACAAAACGTTGCTGGAAGATGCCATCCAAAAGAGCGTGTTTATCGCCAGCCCCACCATTCTTATCACCTTGTTGCGCGCTGTCGCCCTGGGATGGCGGGAAGAGCAACTGCGCGAGAGTACTCAGAGAATCAGCGAATTGGGCAGCAAAATGTATGATCGTATCGCTACCTGGCTCGGTCACTATGCTGAAGTCGGTAGAGCTTTGTCTAAAGCAGGTGAGAGTTACAATAATTCGCTTGGCTCCCTCGAAAGTCGGGTGATGGTCAGTGCCCGCGAATTCAAGGAACTGGGCGTGACCGGCAAGGAAGAACTGCCCGAAATCAAACCGGTTGACACTGTGCCACGATCATCCACCCTCTTCGATCAAAACGACGAGTAATTGTTAGTAGAGTAGTCGAGCCGACTGGCCGCTTGACCTGCAGACTGCCTGAGATCAAGCCGGTCGATCCCTTGCCATGAGTACAATTGTTGTATTGGAGTAATGGCATCGGTTACCCGCCGCGCGGCGGGCTGAACCTGTGGATTTGTGGTCGAAGGGTTGTGATTGTTGATATGGGCACAACGCAGCAATCGCAGCCGGTAGCCTACCTCAGCGCAGCGCCAGGTGGGTTTATGTGACGACAAGTTCATCAGGTTGCGGTGGCATCTACATCCCACTACAGTGAGCACATTAACTCGCCAAGCCTTCCTTAGTTCGCGCGCCGCGCAGTATATCCACAAAACCTCTATGGCCTTGACATGTCCCCTTACAACTTATTATTAAGCAAGGAATAGAGATATAAGGAAAAAACAATGCGGAGAGTGAGGGATTCGAACCCCCGGTTCCTTGCGGAACAACGGTTTTCAAGACCGCCGCTTTCGACCACTCAGCCAACTCTCCACTAACGAATATAGCAACTATGCACTACCGGGCAACCAAAAAACCCATATCCCACTGCAAGTAAGAGGAATTGCCAAAACCACAAGAGTTCCAACCTGCAACTGACGTTGATTATTCAGATGATGTGACTAACCATCGAAAGGGTTGACTTTGCTCGCCG
>JAGLUH010000250.1 GCA_023134875.1 Candidatus Zixiibacteriota bacterium | reverse complement strand
AAGTGGAGAGGAGTCGTCGATGGCGGATTTAATGTGGGCGGGCATGAAGACCGCAGCCGGACCAGGTGCGGAATTCAAACAGGTTGAAATCCCTCGGATCAAAGACGACCAGGTTCTGATAAAGGTCAAGGCCGCCTCGATCTGCGGCACTGACCGGCATATCTACAATTGGGATCCCTGGGCGGCGGGCCGATTGCGACCGCCCTTGATTTTTGGTCATGAATGTTGCGGCGAGATTGTCGAGGTTGGCAGGAATATCCGCAAGCTGAGGATGGGAAACATCATCGCCGCCGAATCGCATATCCCCTGCGGTGTCTGTAAGCAATGTCGCATGGGCAATATGCATATCTGCGACAACCTGACCATCCTGGGCGTCGATACCGATGGTGTCTTTGCCGAATATGCCGCGCTGCCGGAAATCGTTTGCTGGAAAGTGCGCAAATCGCTTGATCCGGCGATCGCTTCGATTCATGAACCTTTCGGCAACTCGGTTTACACAGTAATGTCGGCGAACGTCTCCACTAAGCGGATCGCCATCATCGGCGACGGGCCCACCGCTGCCTTCGCCTGTGGCATCGCCAAAGCGGTGGGAGCCGAGAAAATCTACAATATCGGTATGCAGAAATTCAACCTTGACATCTGCCGCCAGATGGGCGCTGATGACTCGATTGATGTCAACGAAGAGATGGATTTTGTCACCCGCATCATCGACGAAACCACCGGCGGTGTCGATGTCGTGCTCGATATGGCGGGCAATCAGGCGGCAATCGATACCGGTTTCAAGATTCTGCGCAAGGCGGGAACTTATTGCATGTTCGGCATCCCGCCAGAACCGGTTCGGGTTGACATCTCCGATTATATCATCTTCAAGGGCGCTACTGTCATCGGTATCAATGGCCGCAGGATGTTTGAGACCTGGTACCAGATGTCGGCTCTGCTGTCGGGCGGGCTGGTCGATCCAACACCGGCAATCACCCATCGTTATCCCTTTAAGGATTTTCTCAAGGCGATCGAGATGTGGGGTAACAACAGTGAACCCGCCTGCAAGGTTGTGCTTCTGATGGATTAGATTCGACGGCGCGCTCGTTGCCGTTGTTCGGGTGGAGTATGCATTCGCGGTTTTTCGTTGACAGTCAGCACATGAGGGAGTTGCGCAATGGAGAATGTAGAACAGGTCAAAGAGGAAATAATCGAATTCATCAAGAAAGAATTCCTCGAGGACGAAGACGAGGACACGGAAGTCGATGCCGATACGGCGCTGATCTCTTCCGGTATCGTCGACAGTTTCTCGATGGTGTCACTCAAGACTTTCCTGGAAAAGAAATACTCGGTGCAGATTCCCGACGCCAAGGCCACGCCGGAAGCATTTGATTCGGTCAACAAGATCATCGTCGTACTTGAGGAACTGACAACTTAGGCCTGGGGAACAACGCAGGAATGCTCATCTCACTTGAAATAAACGCAATTCGTAGCGGAGGCAATTATGGCCTTTACCAGTGAGCGCGAAATAATCAGTAAGGAACTTGCCGCCATCAGGGAAGCGGGTTTATTCAAAGAGGAACGCTATATTCATTCGCCGCAGGGGGTCAATATCGCGGTGGAATTCCCCGCCGGCAGCAATGCCCGCGAGGTCGTCAATCTCTGCGCCAACAACTATCTCGGACTCTCCAGCCATCCTGAAGTGATTAAGGCGGCGCATGAGGGGCTGGATGCGCGCGGTTATGGCATGTCGTCGGTACGCTTCATCTGCGGCACCCAGGATA
The DNA here is from genome assembly GCA_023134875.1 of Candidatus Zixiibacteriota bacterium. Classification (GTDB taxonomy): domain Bacteria; phylum Zixibacteria; class MSB-5A5; order CAIYYT01; family CAIYYT01; genus JAGLUH01. The sequence goes on along the minus strand of JAGLUH010000250.1, from coordinate 1,476 downwards.
TCCACCGTACCCTGGAGGAGAAACTGACCCGGTTCCTCGGTACGGAAGATACGATTCTCTTCCCTTCCTGCATGGATGCCAACGCCGGCGTGTTCGAGGCGTTCCTGACCGATCAGGATGCAATGATCGCCGACAAGCTGGTGCATGCTTCGATCATTGACGGTATGCGTCTCTGCAAGGCGCAGCAGTATGTCTACAAACATTCCAATATGGAGCACCTGGAAGAGAAACTACAGGAGGCGCAGGAGGCCCGCTTTCGAGTGATCGTCACCGATGGCGTTTTCTCCATGGATGGTGATATCGCTAAGCTCGATGAGATTGTTGCCCTCGGTGAGAAGTATAACGCAATGGTTCTGGTTGACGATTCTCACGCCACTGGCTATCTGGGCAAGACGGGCCGGGGTACTCATGAACTGAAAGACGTTTTTGGTAAGATCGATATTATCACCACCACCCTGGGCAAGGCGATGGGCGGCGCATCGGGTGGCTGCGTATCGGGCCGCAAAGAAATCGTTGCCATGATGCGGCAGCGCGCGCGTCCCTATCTCTTTTCCAATACCATGCCGCCGGTGATTGTCGCCGCCGCGATCAAGGTGCTTGATTTGATCAGCGGCACTACCGAGTTGCGCGACAAGCTGGAGCAGAACACGAAGTATTTTCGTTCCCGTATGGAAGAGGCGGGGTTTGATCTGAAACCGGGCGAATCGCCCATCATTCCGGTTATGCTATACAATGCCAAACTGGCGCAGGACATGTCGCGTGATTTGTATGACGAGGGCATCTTTGCGGTCGGCTTCTTCTATCCGGTAGTCGCCAAAGGACAGGCGCGGATTCGTACCCAGATTTCGGCAGCGCATGAAAGGGAGCATCTTGATCGCGCCATAGAAGCCTTCATCAAGGTCGGCAGAAAATACGAGATCCTCGGTTTGAGCAAGAAGGAGATCATCGCCAAGTATGGCTTGTAACTGTCTCTGCCGATACTAATGTATAAAGCCATAGAATCGGAGGTCGAAACCTTCACGGTTTCGACAAATTTCGTGTGTGGCGTACCCCCCGGTGCGCCGCATCATTTGAGTTGGTGCACGAGGGCGTACACCAACGACGAGGTTTGTTATTGCGAGTAACCGTAGGTCGAAACACTTGTTGTTTCGACAAGTCTCTTAGTCAAGGAAGACAAGGCCAATGAATGAGATGAAAATCTGGAACGATATCAAGGGGGAGACCGAGGCCGAACTAAATGCCTACTTAGCCGGTGAGTACAAAGCGGGTCGGCTCGATAAACTGATCTATGATAAAACAGTCTCAGATGTCGGCATCTTTGCTAACCTTTCGAGCTGGATGGAGTCGCCCGACCTGGATCGTATTTCCCCCCACGCCAAGCGGGGAATCCTGGCGGCGATTTTCGCTTCCCGCTGGGCTGATATCAACGAGGCCTTCTTCGCCGAGTTGGCGTTCGGTACTGGCGGCATTCGCGGG
>JAGLUH010000025.1 GCA_023134875.1 Candidatus Zixiibacteriota bacterium | reverse complement strand
ATAAAGAAAGATGGCAATCGCTGCTACCAGCACCAGGTAAGGCAAATATGTGGGTAGTACTCCTCGCCTTTTCTTTACCGGATGTTCGGATTGCAGTGGTCGTTTTCGTTTCACCATGAGCTTCAAGCAGGAATATAGCAAATGGCAAGCTCAGTAAAAGCGATTTCTCAATAGAGGATTAGTGCCCAATGGGCACGCGGCAGCGTGCCCCTACGGCATGAAACGCCAATCGACCGATCCCATTGCCGATCTCTTATGTCACAGTCTCCCTGTGGTTTTGATACATATCGGCTCGGATCAGGAACTCAAGGTCTTTTGGTATAGATCAAGGTAGGCCTGCGCCGACCTACTCCAGGAGAAATCCTGTTTCATACCTCGTTTGACAAGTGCGTTCCAGCTTCGTTTGTTGCGGTAAAGTTTGAGTGCGCGTTTAACAGCCTTAAGCAAAGCGGCGCCTTTATACTCCTTGAAAAGAAAGCCGGTACTGTGGCGGCGGTCTTTATCCAGGTCGATGATCGTATCAGCCAGCCCGCCGGTCTTGTGCGCAATCGGCACGGTGCCATACCTGAGGCTGTAGAGCTGGTTCAGGCCGCACGGCTCATAGCGCGACGGCATCAGAAACATATCAGCACCCGCCTCAATCAGATGCGCCAGTTTGTTGCTGAATGTGAGATTGACCTTGATCTTGTCGGGATACTTCTCCTCCAGGTTTTGGCAGAGTTCATGGTATTCCTGATCGCCGGTGCCGAGGAGGATAAAGGTGAAATTGAGGGCAAACAACTTGTCGGCGATCTTCTCAATCAGGTCAAATCCCTTTTGATCCGCCAGCCGACTGATCATGCCGATCAGCGGCTTTTCCAGGCGATTCGGGGAAAGACCCGAGAGGGAGAGCAGCTTGCGCTTGTTGGCATACTTGTCACGCAGGGTGGCAACGGAGTAGTTCTTCTCGATCAACTTATCTTTTTCGGGAGACCAGACATCATAGTCGACACCGTTAATTACACCAAATAGAGCATCACGCCGTTCCCGCAGGACACCTTCAAGGCCACAACCGTAATCATCAGTTGTCTGAATCTCGCGGGCGTAGGTTTCACTGACGGTGCTAATGATATCCGCATAATGAATCCCCCCCTTAAGAAAGTTGATCTTGCCCCAGAACTCCAGCGGTGCCATCGAATAGAAATGCGACCGGTCGAGGCCAAGATTGTCCGCCCGCGCCATGCGAAACATTCCATGATAGCCAAGGTTATGTATTGTCAGAAGCGTTCTAGTGTCGGCAAAGAAGGAGTTGCTTTTCTCGGTGGTCTTCAGATAGACGGGCAGCAGCGCCGCCTGCCAGTCATTGGCATGGATAATATCGGGCCGAAAATCGAGCGTTTCCAGAGCGCGCAGGACGGCGCCGGCGAAGAAAATGAACCTGATATCATTATCCTTGTAGTCCTTGCCGGTCACCGGATCGACATAGAGAGCCTCGCGGTCAAACAGGCGGGGACAATCGATAAAATAGACCCGCGCAGGGCCACCAGGTTTTTTGATGGTGAGTAGTTCAAAACAGTAAGTGCTTGTACCGACTTTTATCTTCTGAATACCGACCTTTGATACCCTGACCAGCTTATGACGTTTACCGTCGATTGAAGAGTAGCGAGGGGTAAAGAGGATGACATCATGACCTAACTCCGCTATTACATGAGGTAGCGTCCCCGACACATCAGCTAAGCCGCCGGTCTTCGACCAGGGTGTCGCTTCACTTGTGACAAAGGCGATCTTCAACTTCTTCATTTCTTCTTTATCACTTCAAGTGATACTTGAGTTTTCCTTAGATAAGCTGCTGCCTCTTCAGGAGATACGGGATTAATGTAGAAGCCGGTTCCCCATTCGAAACCTGCCACCTGCGTCAACTTGGGAATGATTTCCAGGTGCCAGTGATAATGATCCTTGGCGGCGCCCGCCAGGGTGTCGGTGTGCAGTGAGTAATTATAGGGCGGATCGGATAGCGCTTGGCGAAGCTTGGAGAGAATGATTTTAAGCATGCGCGCAAGGTCTTTCATCTGGTTGCGAGTTATGTTGGTGAAGGAGTTGTCATGTTTCAGCGGCAACACCCAGGTCTCAAATGGGAATCGAGAAGCAAACGGTTCCAGAGCGACGAAATGCTCAGTCTGGCAGACAACTCGCGTTTCCCACTTTGTCTCCTGGCTGATAATGTCACAGAAAAGGCAGCGTTCCTTATAGTCGAAATACTTGCGCGCCCCTACCAACTTCTCATGGACACGTTTGGGCACCACCGGCGTGGCAATCAACTGTGAATGGGCATGTTCAAGCGATGCTCCCGCCGCCTGTCCCTGGTTCTTAAACAGCATCACATACTTGAACCTGAAATCATTGCGCAGGTCAAGAGTCCGCTCCCGGTAGGCCCAGATCACATCGGTAATCCGTTCCAGAGGCAGATCGACCAGGTCTTTTTGATGCTCGGGAGTTTCAATTATGACCTCATGTGCGCCGATGCCGCTCATCTTGTCGAAAATCCCCTCCCCTTCACGGCGCAGTTCACCCTCGATCCGGAGCGCCGGATACTTGTTAGAAATCACCCGCAATCGCCAGCCGGGGCTATTTGGCTCGGAGCCGTCATCGCGAATGACCAGCACCTCAGGCGGCGTCAGCGATTCATTACCGGGACAGAAAGGGCAATTGTGAGATTCTCGTCGCCTGGTGATGGTGGGAAAGTCGGTGGGTCGCTTACCCCGCTCGGTGGAGATAATCACCCACCGCTCCAGAACCGGGTCCTTTCTAAGTTCAGGCACGTGTTTCTCCTCTCAACGTGTCAACAACATGAAAGACAGACTCCCCAGAGACACAAACACCATATTCTTCCTGCTCATTAGTAATTGTCGGCATCTCCTAAAACAAGCAAACCAATCAGGCTAAGGCTAAGCCAATGCCGAAACTCTTACGCTCGGTGGCAGTGGCTTCAAAAAGATAACGAAATAATCTCTTATCTTCAGAGCCAAATTCCCTGCCCCGCCGTGACATTACCACCCGGGCGGTGGCAATCGCCTTGTCAATGTCGTATTCAACGAAGCTTTCCCGGCCGCCCCAGACAAATGAGGGGATCAATCGCCCGCCTGCCAGCCCGCCGCCAAACAGATTCGCCGAAAACGCAATTACCATGCCGGTAGTCAGTAAGGTGCCGATTCCGGTCTTGACGTGGTCGCCGATAAATGAACCTACCTTCATCAGGCTGGTATCGACCAGCCCGTCAGGCAATTCAACTTTGATGTTACTATAATTGTTCTTCAAATCGGAATTAGTGGTCAAGGCACCGAAATTCACCCATTCACCGACATAGGCATGACCGAGGAAACCTTCATGGTACTTGTTGATATAACCCTGAAAAATCGATTCTTCTACCTCGCCGCCGATCCGGCACTGCGGGCCGAAAGAGCAGCCTTCACGTATTTTGCCGCCAACCAACTGGCAGTTGGCACCGATAAAGGCGGGACCTTCAACACGGGTATGCGGTTGTATCCGGACGTTTTCGTCGAGGTAAATCGGCCCGTTGCGGGCATCGAGCACCACCTGGCCATCGATACCTGAGCCGGTGCCAATATAGACATCCTCCAGCTTGTAGATAAGACGGTCATCGTCAACCTCGGCCCGTGCGAACATATTCTTGAAATCAAGTCCCCCTCGCAGTAATGCGAAATCTTTCTTGATCTGTTCGCCATTGCGGCTGACCAGGTCCCAAAGATAGCCGGCCGAATCCAGTTCGACCTCAACCTGCGGCAGCGATGTCGCTTTCGTTGACAAGACCTCATGGCAAGTATCAGATGACGTTTCCATTTCGTTAGCCAAGCGCTTAAACCTGTCACCGGCGCTGGATAGTGTAACCGCCACCAGATAATCGCCGCAGACGAACGCTGTCTCTTTAGTGGCGGCAGTGATCTGTTCGAGAACCGCCGGCTCCGGAAAGAATCTCGGATTGATAAAGATCGCCTCATCACTACCGAGATTTTTTAAGTCGTTAATGCGCCAGTCAAGCTTGGCTCTCAGGAAATCGGCCAGGTACGATCGTGTCAGCAGCCCGATTTCGGTATGCTCAAGCTGTAACGACCACTTCTCCGCCAATGAGAGAATACCGCACCTCAGGGCAGCGACCGGATGAGACAAACTCAGGGGATAGAAATTGGCAGCGGTCGGTTCCTCAAAGAAGATCAGTGTTCGTGTCATAGCTATTATGGCGATGAGCGGTGACTGCTACTCCTTGAACAGCGAGTCCCAGGCCGATTTGCGCTTATCCTTCCTGGAATTCCCGTCCAATGTTGGTTTCGACCGATTATCTCTTTTCGGTTGCGGTTTTTCGATAATGCGTTTCTTTTCCTCAACCAAACGGGGCACGAAATAAGAACAGAAGTTCGCTTTCTCCTTGTATCTGACCCATTCCGCCTGCGGTTCCCGGCACTTTTGGTGCGCTTCCCGGTCGTAGAACCGGCAATTGTAGCAACATTTCAGCGGTGCATCGCATTCGGGACAGCCGCTGTTCTTGGTGATCTTCTCCGGAACCTCGATCTCTTTCTTGCAGGAACTGCAAATTATTTTTCGTTCGCTCAACATAACCAATTGTGATGATGAAAGGCCAAAGACTCGTTTTCTATACTTCGTAACGAAACCAAAGCATTCGCGTCCAATATATGAGACTCGATATCCTTGTCAACTCGAATCTTGTCTCCTTTTGCGGCTGATATGTCGCGCCAGGTAGACAAAAGGAGTGTCAACAGCGGCAACGATGACTTTTAAGGCGAAGGTGGTGGCAAGAATCTCAAGCACAACAGCAAAGGGGAAAACGCCGAGGAAGGCGATGGTGGTGAAGACGATGGAATCGATAAGCTGACTGATCGTGGTGGAGATGTTGTTGCGTAACCATAAGTGCCGGCCTGAGGTGATTTCCCGCCAGCGGGCAAAAGACCAGATATCGTGATGCTGACTGAGCAGGTAGGCGATCAGGCTGGCAAGGGCAATCCGGGGATAGAGACTGAACAATTCGCGCAGATGGGGCATGCAGGTATCGGTGGCGTGCGGCGCAAACAGGAGAGCAGCCTGCATGGCGAAAGTCGCCCAGAACAGCATGAAAAAACCGATCCAGACGCCGCGGCGCGCTTCTTTCTTGCCGTAGATTTCGTTGAGGATATCAGTAGAGAGAAAAATCGAGGCATAGATGATGTTACCGAGCGTCGCCACCATGCCGAAAAGCTCGATGGTGACCAGCACCTGTATGTTGCAAATGATGATCGACCCGCCGATAAAGGCGTAAATACCAACCCGACCCCAGAGGCGAAACGCCAGAAGCAGCAGCGACAAATCGGCGACAATAAAGAGAAACCAGAGAAGTTCATTCGGCATAATACCTCGCTTTATTTTACGGCAAGAAGGACAATCCCGCCGGTAGATCAACAAAAATGTTGCCTCAGAAAAGCGTTTTTATTAAAATTAGTATTCGCTCTTGCGTGGAGAAAAACGGCTATGAAGATATTGGTTATTGGCTCCGGCGGCAGGGAACATGCAATTGCCTGGAAGCTGGCAAAAAGCCCGCTGGTAAAGAAGATTTATGCGGCACCCGGTAACGCCGGCATCTATCATCACGCGGAACTGGTCAGTATCAGGGCTGATGATACTGAGAATCTGGTTCGTTTCGCCCGGGAACGGCAGATCGACCTCACTGTCGTCGGCCCGGAGGACCCCCTGGCCAGC
>JAGLUH010000249.1 GCA_023134875.1 Candidatus Zixiibacteriota bacterium | reverse complement strand
ATATTCAATAAGTTATTCCCTGCTTCGTTCAAGCTGGATAACGCAATAGACTGCACTAAATGCCGTATTTGCACAAGCAAAACGGCTGTATAATATATGTTGGGTTTCACGCGAGGCATGCGCGTCTATGCAATAGCAAGGGTGGCCCTGTGCGACCTTGCATGATCTTGTGCGTGAGACGCCGAAGGGCTATTCTTGGACCTTGTACATCTGTACCCCAACCACGGCACAAGAGGATCCGAGGAAATGGGACTGACACTTCAGAAGGAATGGGAGGAGTTCATTTCTCGTTTTCCGAGGAATCCGGCCCCACTGCGCACGTATGACCTGGAAGCCCTAGAGAGGCGCTTCCCCATCTACTTCGAGAGGCTCAAGAAGGATATCGGTGCGAACGACCCGCATAACCTGGATATCATGTTAAGGCAGATGGGGCTTCAGTGTGAGCGTTTCTATCGGATGGCGGGCATCGAGCTCGACTTTGAGTACTGCCTAGGGGAGTTCTTCACCGGCGAGGTTAATGCTGCCGCGACAGTGGCACCATCCGGGTATTTCTTTCTGATCAACACCGGGCTACGAGACGTCATATTCAAGTTCTGCAAATCATTCATCTGGTCGAGCGAGTTCGTCTACATGCACACCCATCAGACATGTGAGTTGCCACCCGGATATGATCCTGAATCTTACACCTTCAGTTCGATAGCTGACTATCTCGGTGATACGATATACATCTACTTACGGAAGCTCCCTGAGGACCTTCTAGCCAAGCTGGCGATGCCAGCTAATGAGAACGCAGCGCTCTTGTTTGCCTATACCGACACGCACGCAGCATCCTTCGTGATAATGCACGAAATGGCTCACGCCAAACTCGGACATCTGAATCGGGATGATATGAGGCACGTTCTCCCCGATGACAACAGCTTGATGATCTATAGACAAAGCCAGCAACAGGAGCATGAGGCAGACTGGGTGGCAGCTAGCGCCCTCCACGCCTGTGAAAGTACTGGGAGCACCCACTATACACCCGATGAGTCGAAACTAGCATCGTGGAGACTGAATAGCATCTGTCTGATGCTATTGTGCCTTGATTTGCTGGAGGAGGGCGCTGAGGTCCTATCAGGGAGCAGTGCTCCCGTTGAAAAGAGAACACATCCATATCCACTGGTGCGCATCCGCGCGATACTGGAACTCTTCGAGCGTCAATGGGGACAACACCCGGTGGAGGCCTTCCCTGCACTTGAGGCAACGCTATCGTGGTATGAGAAGATCAGACCGCAAGTGTCCCACAGGATAGTTGAACTGTCTCGTCAGATAGAAGGGACTCGACCGAAGACCGATTGACCTGGACACGAGGTTAATGAAACTGGTAGTGAAGAAGAAATGCGAACCACCGGCTGGAGCCGACGCGGAATACCGCGCGGCTCAGCCGTAACGTTAGGCTTCTTATTGGGAAGAGTTCAAGTTGCCGAAAAATACTAATGAGCGGCTATGTTCGTGAAGCGATAATTAGTGCTATCAAAACATATTTAGGATTCTATGTATTTTTAGGACTTGTAGTAGAGGGGACACTCGGAGCCTTGGCTTTTAAGGATTCAACAGCCTTATTGAATAGTGTTTTAAAACTTTGCTTAGCCCTTCCTTTTATGTTTTTTTTTCTGGAATTCAGCCTATTCCAATCATCATGAGTG
>JAGLUH010000248.1 GCA_023134875.1 Candidatus Zixiibacteriota bacterium | reverse complement strand
GCAATCCAGTAGATTTATCCTCTTGCTGAACTACATAAATTTGCTTGCCTCGAACTTTTATATGAGAATACTAAATATGGCTATTCTTGTCAAGGTTTTTTTTCTTGAGCGATAAGAAGGAAGCTTAGACATAGCCAGCAAACTCTCAACTGCAATCTTGCACTGAGCCGGATTCGATTCCGTGACAAACGCCTAAAATCGCCCCCAGAATCGCCAATCTCTGCTCGGTGGAACTCTTGACACGCCAGCGATGAACGGAGCGCAGGGCGTGCGGTTTGTCTCTGAAACCTCTAAATGTTGGCCTAACGAGCCAGCCTCTCCATCAGTTTGAAGTATGCCCTGATGGCCACGCTGGACTCCAGGTTTCCGTTCTCAAGCTGTGACGTGAGCATTCTCGGATTCTTCAGCAGCGCATCAACCCGCAGGGCCGCATTTCTCGACTCCAGCCGCTTTTCCACTACAATCGCAAGAAGATGACATCACTTAAGTTGATATGATTGATCGCAGTAACGGTTTAGATCAGGTCTTCACTGTTTTTCCGGTCGCTGACCGTCTTTTTGACGTACTCGATGATCGGGTCGGTAGTCGTTCCGGACGCAAACGGTTTGTCGATTCCCTGATTTTCCAATTGGGTGATCTCGTCCTCGGGAATAATACCACCGCCAATCAGCAAAATGTCGTCGCACTCTTTCTCTTGCATCAGCTTGCGGATAGCAGGAAAGAGGGTTATGTGCGCGCCGGAAAGAATGGAGACGCCGACAACGTCGACATCCTCCCCGATAGTGGCATCGACAATCGATTCCGGAGTCTGCCGCAAACCAGTATAGATTACTTTAAAGCCAGCGTCACGCATCGACGAGGCGATCACTTTCACGCCGCGGCACCATCAATCACCCAAGATGTGAACGCGTTTCTGGAGGCATTTCCTTGGAGCAACCTGTCAGACAGCAGTTCGAAAATAGTCCCATAGCCGACCCCTTCACCAGGATTGCTACCGGAAACTGGGGGAGACTCTCGGTGATGCACGCCTGCGACGGGTCCTAGCCAGTCATTGGGTAAGGCATCATCTGCCAGCACAATGGGACGCAGCATTCATCGCGGAATACGGATTCGATGACGCGATCACCTCGATCGCTTGCCATTACACTATCAAAGGTGGGGATCAGGCTAACGCGCACAATGCGAAATTGACTCGATTATTAAATCAGATCTGGGACAGGACTAGGAGTATCCGTGTCCCAGAGGTTGTCGCCGACTTCAACCTACGAATAATCGCGGGAATCCGAACTGCCCCACTGTCGCCCTTAGAATTCTCCTATGGGGTAAAGGCGATGGACCGGAGTGATTTCTCTTGGGTAGTAGGCAACTGTAGCGAGTCGCTCAAAGAGATTGAGAGTGAATTCTCTGCTTGTGTCGCGATCCTAACGCTGGCCCTCCTTTGTAGTGCGCTACCCACACTCAAGGACGAAGTGGCCCAAGCATTGCAGTCAGCCGAAGGCTTGGGAAAACCATCCGTTGAAATGGCCGAATGCCTGGATTACGCCAATGAGAGACTCAAATCGTTGTGATCTTCCCAATGGGGGGCCCTCCCCCGATGCACCAATCGGTGGATAGGTCGAACGCAGGAAGAGGAGAACGCTCTGATATCCCTCCTCAGCATTCGGTCAGGCCAAAGCATCCAAGAGAGTCGCAGGGAAAAGGTAAGAGACATTCAATCTCGTCGCAAGGACCTTCTCATACTTCCATTCTGAATCCATAGTTCGAGCTCAGATTTACGGCTCTAACCTCACTCTTAGTGAGCATATCTGGCCTCTGAGCGAGCAAACCAGTATTGAAGCTATCTATTTTACGGTTTCCGTCCATTCGGCGGCGGTAGTGACTATCCACCCCACAATTCGCGAATCAGGCAGCAGACCCCGGCTGGCGAATTTGACCTCGGTATCGGCAAACATCGTATCAAAAGTTGCCGCCCCGTGCGGAGTTCCGGCGAATGATCTCCGGGCGATCCCTTCCATACTGGAGACCATATACAGCCCCAGCACTATAACCTGCTTGTGATCGTCAAGAGCTCGATATATCGCCGGCACGCCCTCCGACCGGAAACCCTGCCCCATTCCGATAAATCCGTAGTTGAAATACTCAATGCCGGTGTTGGCGCAGAGGCTCGAACCGACCTGCCTGGCTAAGGAAATCCAAACCGGCTCGAAATTGCGGTCGCCATGCGCCAGAATAACAATGGCCGCAGAATCGGGATCAACCGACATCTCCCGCAAACGATCCAAGGCGATTTCCTGAATGACATCAACAGCCAGCGTCGGCCCCAGGGTGATCTTCAGATCAGTCGCAACGATATCAATCCCCTCGTCGCGCAAGACCGACACTAT
>JAGLUH010000247.1 GCA_023134875.1 Candidatus Zixiibacteriota bacterium | reverse complement strand
GGCCATCAGGGCATACTTCAAACTGGTGGAGAGGCTGGCTCGTTAGGCCAACGATAAGAGGTTTCAGAGAAGAGCCGCACGCCCGGCGGTGTGTTCATCGCAGGCATGTCCAGGACTTCTTCGAGCAGAGATCGTCGATTCTGGGGGGCGACTTAAGGCGTTTATTATGGAGCCGAATCCAGCTCAGTGCAAGGTTGCAGATGAGAGTCTGCTTGACAACACCGGCAATGTGGATATATTAGTCTTAACCGTAGTTGAAAAGAGTTCTATGCTTCTCGTTTCCGTTTTCTCGGAGGAGGAAATCATGAAGAAGGTGATTTACATATCGGCGATTCTGGCTGCCGGGGTGTTTCTGTGGCAGGTGGCGGCTGGAGAGAATGCGGTTCCGACCGCTGTTTCCAAGTCACTGGTGGTGGAACAGATGCAACTGCACCCATTGGCGTTTACGGAGAATCAGGGTCAATGGGATAATCGCGTTTTGTTCCGTGCCAATGCTGGTGGGGCGACGATGTGGTTTACCAAAGATGGCGTCTATTACCAATTCACGCGGCGAGTGAATCAGACTGCTCGTGATGTTGCGGGCGGGCAGGCTCTGCCCGCCTCCCATGCCTTGATACAGCGATCGGGCAGGTCAGGAGCCCTGCCGCGCACAGAAGCAGTAGGTCACGACCTCTTGGGGCGTGACGATGAACAATCCGAATATGAATCAATCATGATCAAAGCCTCATTTGTCGGGGCTAATCCTGATCCGCAAATGGTTGGTCTGGAGGAAATGGAGTACAGGTGCAACTACTTCATCGGCAACGATCCGGACGAGTGGCATACTGATGTTCCCAACTACGAGGCTGTTCGTTTCCAGGAGATTTATTCGGGCATCGACCTGAAATATTATGGCAACGGCAAGCAGATGGAGTATGACTTCATTGTCTCCCCGGGTGCTGATCCGTCGCAGATCGCTATCGAATATGAAGGCGCAAAATCTCTGTCGGTCGACGAATCAGGCCAATTGGTTGTGGAAACTGACTGGGGTTATGTGATCGAGCGGCTGCCGTTAGTTTACAACCTCGACGGTGATCGCCGCATCCCCCTGGATTGCGAGTACGATCTTCTTGCAGAAAACGTCTTCGGCTTCCAACTCGGCGAGGATTACAACCCGGCTCTGGCTGTGGTCATCGATCCGGTGTTCACGTTTAGCAGCTTCTTGGGTGGTAACCGACAGGACTACGGCTACAGCATCGCAGTGGATAAGGACGGCTATATCTACGTTGCAGGAAACACGATGTCATGGGCAGGTTTTCCGCTGAAAGACCCTTACTGGGATGCTGACAACTTCTATTGGGTTGATAATGCATTCATCACCAAGATAGACTCATCTGGTGACTCGCTTATATACAGCACCCTTTTTGGCGCCGGGAGCCACAATACAGCAGCCATGGACATAACGGTAGATAGCGCAGGATGTATGTATGTAACCGGTTCTACAAGAGGTTATTGGGATTTCCCTACCGTTAACCAGTTGCCTGGAGCAAACTGGTCCGCTACCTGGTCAGCTATCTTTATTACGAAGTTCAACGCAGCAGGGAATGGCCTCGTGTTCAGCTCTAAGATTGGTGGCAGTCAGCAAAACGATGGTTTGGGAATCGCTGTGGACGATGACGGGTATGTTTATGTTACGGGACGTACAATGGGCCATAATTTCTATACTGTGAATGCTCTACAGCCTGATTATGGTGGGGGTTATATGGATGCTTTCGTGCTCAAATTGATTCCCCACGGAAGTCAATATATCTACTGCACTTACCTCGGTGGCGACAACTATGATCACGGTGTGGATATTGCGTGCGATGATAGTGGGAACGCATACGTTACAGGTAAGACGAGTTCCGGCAATTTTCCTCGCGTGAACGAGATACATGGGCTTTGGGGTGACTGCGACGCCTTTGTATCAAAAATCGACGCAGGTGGCAGCTCTCTCATTTATAGCACGCATTTTGGCGGTAATCAGAGCGATGAAGGCGAAGACATTGTCGTCGATGAATATGGAAGGGCATACATTGTTGGCTTTTCCACATCACCGTGGCTTGCTTGCATGGTGAACCCTATTCAGCCCTCGAACGCCGGTCTGATGGACATCTTCGTAGCAGGTCTAACTGCTGAGGGGAATAGTTGTGTCTTCGGCACCTTCTTGGGAGGTACAGGAAATGATTATGGTCACGGTATTGCTATAGACGCTATGGGCGATATTCTCATCGCTGGACAGAGTGAATCCTCTGATTTCCCGACAGAAGCTCCAATTCAGGCCTTCCTCGCAGGGGGCAGTGACATAGTTGTAGCAAAGATATCACCTGACAGTGGATCAATGGTCTACAGCACTTTTCTGGGAGGGAGCAGCGATGATGCAAGAGGTAAGATTGCTGCGGATCTTTACGGTAATGGCTTGGTAACCGGGTTCACCAAATCCGTTGATTTCCCTACCGTCAACGGTTTTGACAGCTCCTACTACAGTGACTGGGATGCGTTCGTGACTAAGATTGCCACTGTTTGCGTGGACACAGATGGAGACGGTTTTGGTGATCCGGGTCATCCTGAAAACGATTGTCCTGATGACAACTGCCCGACAGTCTATAATCCAAACCAGGAAGATAATGGAGATGGAGATGGCGTTGGCGATAGCTGCGACAACTGTATGTATATTCCAAATCCTGATCAGAGTGATGTAGATCATGACAGTGTGGGCGATTCCTGCGACAACTGCATATTCGTGGTCAATCCGCTACAGGAGGATATCGATAGCGACTTAGTAGGGGATTCCTGTGACAACTGCATAAATGCTCCAAATCCTGATCAGGAAGACGCGGATGGCGACGCTGTTGGAGACTCTTGCGACAACTGCATCTTGATAGCCAATCCGGCTCAAGAAGACACAGATGGCGATTCAGTGGGCGATTCCTGCGACAACTGTCTGACCATCTACAATCCAGATCAGGAAGACACTGATGAAGATGGTGTCGGCGATAGCTGCGACAACTGTCTCGTTATCCACAATCCTCTTCAAGAGGATACTGATGGTGACGCTTTTGGCGATTCCTGCGACAACTGCATATTCGCGGTCAATCCGCTACAGGAGGACATTGATAGCGATTCAGTGGGCGATTCCTGTGACAACTGTCTGACCATCTACAATC
>JAGLUH010000246.1 GCA_023134875.1 Candidatus Zixiibacteriota bacterium | reverse complement strand
TGGAGATCTCCAAGCAGATTGAGGGGGTTCGGGTAGGAAAAATCATAACTGTTGATGAGGGTGGGCAGGCTGTTGTCGACTTTCCAGGCAACTCGCAAGGGCCTATCTCAGCACGATTTACCAATTCAACCAAATTGGAAATATTACGCCAAACTGCTTCTGCCGGCAAGGAAGTTTTGCTTGTCTTTGAAAATAACGATCCCAAACTGCCTATCATCGTTGATACTCTCTATTCTCTCGTTGACGAAATCACGGAATCCTCAACTATAGCTTTGGAAACAGAAAAACTCAAGGATGTCATGATAGACGGAAAGCGGGTGACTTTTGATGCAAAAGAAGAGATCGTTCTACGTTGTGGAAAGGCGAGTATTACGCTTACAAAAGCAGGCAAGGTCTTAATCAGGGGGGCTTATCTTTTGAATCGGTCATCAGGTGTGAACAGGATCAAGGGCGGGTCGGTTCAGATCAATTAGTTGATAAGGGATGAGAACAAAACAATGAATGAATTCTTGGCATCAGTCAATGTACTTACGTTGAAAGAACTATCAATGTACTTGCGGCTTCCGGAAGAAAAAATCGAGAAGGAAGTAGTTCAAGGTAGAATTCCCGGCCGGAGGATTGAAAAGGACTGGCGTTTCTTAAAAAGAGCCATAGATGATTGGTTACGCAGTCATGATAGCCGAATCATATTGCTTCATCAGGCTGGTGTGCTATCTGACGACGATACTTTAGAAGAGCTTCGTTCCAATATTTATCTTGACCGCGGGCGAGCGGAATTCGAACAGGAAAAAACTGCCTGATGCATATCCTCGACACTGATACTATTACTCATTTACATGCAGGACATCCAAAGGTTGTCGAACGTCTTCAAAAACTTGACGATCCTGATGTTGGAATTACTATCATTACCAAGATTGAATTGTTACGCGGACGCTTTGATTTTTTACTAAAAGCTGCAAATGGCGGAGAACTGAACCATATGTTGGTTATGTTCCAGGCTTGTCAGGAGCTCACTCACAAGGCCAAAACCTCGATGAACTAAATGAGAACCTTATGAGTTGCAAACAGAATGAGTTGCAAACAGATAAGTAACAACAGTTTAATGACAAAGGTACCCCCAAAAAAACCGACGAGCAACAGAAGTTAAGCGCTTGACGTACAGGTGCCGAAGTATAGGATGGGACAATCGCGATGTGGGAACTTAATAACAGAACTCCCTTCGCCGCCGAGCGGATTGCTGTGATCGACAAGAACGGTGAACGGCATTGGGTCGTCGTGGTCAAAGGTACCTTCGATATTCTTCCCAACGGACGCCTCAAGCTATCCGACAAACAGGTTGAACCCAAATTCGCCCCCGAGTATAACGGAATCGACGGAGAGTCGAGCTTGCTATACGAACAGGATCTCATTGCCAGCAAGGTGCGGACTGATGTATACGTTAATGGTCATGCCTACGCCCCTGACGGGCGCCCCTGTACCGAGGTACCGGTGGGGCTTAAGACCCCGCTGGGAAACAAGACCCTGGTCGTTCGTGGAGATCGATTGTGGGAGCGCAACATAGTCGGTCTGATCAAGCCGTCTCAGCCAAGGCCGTTTGTCAAAATGCCAGTTGTTTATGAGCGGGCGTACGGAGGCTACGACAAACAAGATGCTGATCCAAGCGCCCATAGAATGTACGACCGCAACCCGATCGGAGCTGGTTTTTTCACCAAACGGAGCCACCGGCTGGGCCACCGGCTACCCAATATCGAGTTCCCGGGCAAGGCTATGGATGCTGGTCCTGCCGGGTTTGGTGCCATATGCAGCTTCTGGCAACCACGGCGCAGCTACCAGGGGACTTACGACGCCAAGTGGATAGAGAAGCGCAGGCCTCTGCTGGCCGTCGATTATGACCCCCAGGCCCTGCAATGTGCCCTCAACGACCAGCAAATTGGCCCTCACCTACGTGGTGGGGAACCAATCGGGCTTTTCAATCTAACCCCGACAGGAACGCTGACATTCACCATACCCAAGCACTATTTTACATTTACCACCCTCATCGGGATGCGCAGCCTGGAACATTGGGCTGCGATCAACACGGTCATCATCGAACCCGAATACCCAAGGGTGATCGTGGTGTGGCACTCCACTCTATCGTGCCATCATGACATCGATGATATTGATTTTACTATAATCCGGGAAAAGCGTTATGTTCAGTGAGGAGATTGTAGGTGGATAGACACGCGCAACATATGAAGCCTTGCATCGTCGCGGTTGGGGCCCGGACAGTCTTGGGTTTACGAGCGTTCCCCGCAGCTATAGCCGCGTACTCGGGCATAAGCGGGATTATGGAACACCCGTATATGGTCGACAAATCCGGCGAGCCCTTCATGGTCGCGATGGATTCAACACTTGAGGATCACAATCGACACGAGCGGATCTTCGTGCTTGCGCGGAGCGCCCTGCTCGAGGTTCTCGAGAAGATACCCTCGACTTCCGCGACGACCTTGCCCATCTACTTGGGCCTCCCTGAGTTTGGTCCGTTTTATAGCCAACACCACGCACATGCGCTGTGCCAGCGTCTGGCTGCCGAGGTTTCGTGGCGGTGCAAACCCCAAATCGTACCGGTTACCGAGGGCGACGCTGCGGGGCTTGCCGCTATGGAGAGAGCGGTGGCTGGTATCTCGGATGGAATGTTTCAGTGCTGTATCGTGGGGGGTGTGGATTCCTTCCTCGACCCGGATATCCTCGAGTCGCTCGACGATGTCTGTCGTGTCGCGTCGATTGCCAATCGTTGGGGGTTTCCCCCAGGAGAAGGGGCGGGCATGCTGGCTGTCTGCAGTCCGGAGTTTGCACGAGTTTCTTGCTTGCACATCCTTGGTTGGGTCGTGTCGCTGGCGAGCACAGTAGAGAAAAACCCTATAAACACAAAAACGATCTGTTTAGGCACGGGTCTGGCCAAGGTCATGCAAAAGGCTGCAGGAGTTGCTGGAAACCAGGTCACCAAACAATACTGTGACATCAACGGCGAGCGCTACCGTGAGCACGAGTTTTCCTACGCGATTCTTCGCGTCCCCCCGCCGACTTTTGTCAACTCGCTCGACTACGTTTCTCCGGTCGACTGCTGGGGTCACAACGGAGCCGCCACAGGTCCGCTTCTGTCTTTATTGCCTCTGGTCTGTCACAACCTGGGGTTTTCTCCAGGTCAGTGGCCTATGGTATGGTGTGGTTCAGAGAATGGTCGTCGAGGCGCAATGGTTCTGCACCTTCAATCAGGAGATTCATAATGGTCAACGTCGCCGTCAATCCACCCAGGACCCCCGTTACCAAGAATAGCGGCGGCCTCAAGATCGCCAGCTTACCCAACGTTTGCAAGATGCCTGGACCTCCGGCACCTTTTGTTCCGACGCCACTGCCCAACATCGGTAAATCCGACGATTCGCCCAAGGGGTACTCCAAGAATGTGAAAATGATGGGCAAGAAGGTTGCGATCAAGGGCGCATCGTTCAAAAGCAAAGGCGATATCGCCAGTAAGGGCACTGGCGGTGGCCTCATATCAGCCAGCACCCATGACGTTACCGAGTTTGTCGGGCCAGGATCCATGAACGTAAAAATTGAAGGCAAGAACGTTCAGTTGCTTGGTGACGTGATGACAAACAACAAGAAGAACTGCATGTAGCGGATCACGCTAACGTGCGCCAAGGATGGAGGGACATCGAATCATGACACTGGTCTACCAACCCTCAGAGCCCGTTTCCCCTGAAGAGAAAGTCATAGGCGATATCATGTGTGAGTGCCACGAAACGACAGGGTTTGACCCGGGAGACTGTGACTGCAAGGATATCGGCAATGCTAAGCACGAATGCTGTGAACGAGCTATACAAAACAAGAAGCCAGCCAACGTCGGTGGCGAGCAGGGGTATACCAATAAAGGGAAGAAATTATCAGGGTCGAAAAATTCGTACGTCCCTGCGCCCCCTAAAGGCTCGTGTTTTCCCGATGCATGTTCGCTCGATTCCGCTGGCAAGCCCAAGAAGTTTTATGATTTCAAGTTCGTCTGTCCCAAGGGCTGCTTCTTCGGGTTTGACAAAAACGGCAAGCTCAAATATTCGTCGGGCAGAGGGTCGCCTGGGGGCGATTTCATGATCAAGGGCGGCCGTAACTCCCAGTTTAACAGGTACAAACGTCTGGGGAAGAAACTCAAGCCTCCTGTGACGGAGGATCCTAGGGCATTGGAGAGCAGTGCCTGTAAATAGTAGCGCCTGTAGCTGAGCCTTGGAGGATGCTGTGCCACCTAAAAATCTCGAGTCACTTCGACGAACCTCAATCCGTTTCAAACAAGAGTGCACGGCAGTCCAGCCGGGGCTGGCCGTTCTCCTTTACACTACCGCTGAACTCGACAGAGCCACGACAGCGGCCGCTGATATACTCGAGGCATACCTCACATTCGTTCCCGACGGCTCCATCAAGGCCATTTATCACATAGGCGAGAACGAGTACTCGTCCGGCTTTGTTCCGTTTGACGCCGCCGCTCGCAACCAGCTCTTGTACGATCTGCGGAGGGGACCGGTTCTTATCGACGAAGATGGCTACGATTTTGTGTTGTCCGCGACGATGGATGGACAGGCGGGCCAATATGGATGTCGGTTTCGTGGCACGACGATCCCTGACCCCGACGATTTTCCCGATGAAACTAGCCTTATCCGTCTTGAGTTTCCGTGGGACTATCTCGACACGGTCGACGTTGACATATTCGTCGGGTTTGTCAAAGATGTGGCCGAGCTTTACCCCTTTTGTACTGGCCACGCTGGAATGTCGTTCATTAACACGATCGTCTATGAGCCGGCTGCTCGTGCCGAGATCGCCAAGCTAGTACCTCGCTTTCTCGGGTTTGATTGTGCCTACGACTGGACATACGTGTACATGCGGGGCAAGGTGCCGCCTGCCCACTGGATCCAGTTGCTCGATCTGGTCACGGTGGAACGTCTGGGTGGAGAAAACCGCCTAAAGCAGGCCCTGCAAGGATGTGAGATTCACGACCTAAGCCAGGGTCTGTTGGTCCGCGGAGCAAAGTACCCGCCCGTGGGAGACGTTAACCGTCTCGCTCTCGACATCGGGCTACTACCCGCCGTCGCCAAAGTGCTGGCTCCGGTACGGTACGACGAGCCCAACGAGCTTGGGCTCGGGAGTGACACTGCAGGGAAGGCCTACCTTAGGCGTTTCGATGAGCGAAAGTCACGGGACTGGAATAACGACTGACCGGCCGCTTTTTGAAGCCCCATAATGGCAATCCAAAAAAATCCAAATTAATGGGGTATCTTCTTGACTCAGGGCACATACAAAGCAGGCATGAGGAAGCAACTGTGTCACATCTTAATTATTAACTATTGGCAGCAATATGAAATTATTCTACCCTGATTTTAAATTTGAGGCTCGACAAACGAGAAATGAACAGAGGGAGCATCATATAACGTCCATTGGAATATCGGTTAATAAGTGATTTGGATTAAGCTATCTTCAAGCGATTTGGATATTGCGCTTTTTTTAAACAGCCTTTATCCGACCTTGATCTTCTCTATTTAATAAATGAATTGTCTGACTATACAAAGAAAGAAGTCGATCTTGTCGTGTTGAATTCTGCTTCCGCTTTTCTAAGACACCAGGTTATGAAGCACTCTGTTCGACTACTCTTACGAGATATGGTTATTTACCGCAAGTTCAGGGAGCAGACAATAACAGATTACAATACGTACAAGTTTGTATCGGGAATGTACAGGTATGATAGACAAGTACTTAGTTGAAAAAAAATTGCGAAGGATTGAGAAATTTTTGAGGGAGATTGTGTCAGCGGACACACCGCAAGATTTCGATGCCTTTGCAGCTAACATCATCTTTAAACGCTTTGTAGAAAGAAATATTGAGAGATGACATCATGAATACACCGCAACAAATTAATCTACGTACTGATGAACTCCAACAGGTCTTAGAACCGCTTATTCGAAGAATAATTCGGGAAGAATTATTCAAGGTCATTCAACAAACCTCAAATATTTTCTCAGTCCGGATATGCCATTATACAAAGACATGGAAGAGATTGCTCAACGAAAAGCTTCCCATGACATCGAACTCTTGCCGCATGATGAGGTATGGAATGAGTGAGCATATTGCGAAATATGAAAAGCAATTTGCTCGAAATATGAATAGGGAATAGTGAATCACATCTCGACTTCTTTTAGATTAATTTTGAGGACTATCGTGGAAACAGCACACTTTATAAACAATATGTATGCTATGACGGCAAACGAAAACTCGTAAAAAATGAACCTGACAAATATTGCAGTAATCGAAAGTATCGTTGAACAACATGCGGAAGAAGCAGCATTCCTGTGGATTCTCCGGGATGCTGCTGTCCAGGCACCGCACTATTCTCTGAAGGATCTGGCAGACCTGGATGAACGTGTGGAAGCTCACATAGATGGATTGCGAATTGCTGGGGATGTGGGGTGGAGTTTCTGTGCGGATGCGCTGGCACAGGAGGAACCCGGAGAAGTGTTTGCCGCTGCTGTCCTGGCCTTTGAGAGCGGACAAAATCAGCGCATCAAAATGGTGCTGGAAGCTGGGGCCAGAGATTTGGAATTGTCGCGTGGCCTTATTTCCGCGCTTGGCTGGCTGCGTTTCGATCAGGTGAAAGAGCATATTGACCAGTTGCTCCGATCATTAACATCTGAATTGCGTCGGATCGGTATAGCGGCCTCTGCCGTGCATCGCCAGGATCCCGGCTCAATACTTGTTGACACTTTAAATGATGAGGACACTTTTCTTAAAGCGCTTGCTATTCGCGCGGTAGGCGAGCTAGGTCGTATTGATCTGCTCCCTATGCTAAAAAATCAGCTTGCTGCCAAGGACAAGG
>JAGLUH010000245.1 GCA_023134875.1 Candidatus Zixiibacteriota bacterium | reverse complement strand
GGAAACCGAAGGCGCTTTCGGACAGGTGCTTTTTACCACCAGTGAGGCGCTTGACGGCTCGCTTGACTTCGCTGCCGTTCTCGGCGGGCGTATACAGGACGTGGCCGACTTCGTGACAGGCCAGCATATCATAGATATCGCCCGACATCTGTTTCCAGATCGGGAGGGTCAGTGTTTTTGTTGCGCCGCTCCATGTTGCGGTCGAGACAGAGGCGCTGTGAACAACGCGAATGTCCTCGGTCGAGAGGAGCTTGGCGAGAAGGCTCTTGGCGGCGCGGTTGACACCGGCCGGGCGAGCGTTATCAGACTTACGATTGCGGAATGTGTTACTCATACACTTAATTATACAATACAGGGGGCCTAATGCAAGTCTTATGGTCCTATTAGGAGCTTAAATATCTAGGTCAAGCCGCACAGGCCACCACCGCAAACCCCGATACGACCGATAACCGGCCGGCGGAGGTGGGCCTGTAAGACGTGGGTAAGATAGGTAAGCACCTGAGCCACCCTGGCGCGAACCGATCACGAACCCCGAATTCCGCCCCGTAGCATCGCGCCTACGGGCTCCGCAGACCAAAGTAGGGGCAGCACCCATTGAAACTACCGAGCCCTTAGGCGAGCGCCTAGAGCGTCTGATAGAATGTCTGATAATCATTTGGTTGCCAGGGTATGCCCTCTGTTATTATCAGAAGTAAACCGGTGTTCCGCCTCGTCTGATAACCAAAAACCCCACGATCCCCCGGGCCCTAGCCCCCTAGCGCCGCCGACCAGCACCCCGTCCGAGCATAGATTACCTAAGTTCGCCAGCTTAACACACCCGCACAGACGTTACATCTTGCCAAGAATAGTCCCATATGCGACCAAAGTGTTTGGACATCCCCATCCAGATTGTATCCTTTAAGTGTAAGCCATGTTTCTCCTTTACGCCGACATCCTGACCGCCGCTCGCGCCCGCATGGGTCTGTCTGGCGTAGGTAAGATGGGTAAGCCTTGCGGCTTCCCAGTCCCTTGGAGACTTTTCTTCATCTGTTTTGTAATTTTACTTTGACTTTCCCCAAAGGCATTGTATACTTAAGTATCTGATTCGTTTCTCTCTTGGAGTCTCACGACTATGGCCCTCAAGCCCAAACAATTGCATTTTCTCGACCTGTTCCGCGCCAAGTATGGTGATATCCGTATCGCCCAGCGCCAGGACATCGTCGCCCTCTGTGAGGAGCACGATCTTCCGTGGCCCTCATGGCTGACCGCCAATCTCGACTACCGCGCCGGTCGCGGCGAGTATCGTGTCCCGGTTTCGACCGGTGAAGTCGATCCCCGCACTGGTCCCAGCTTCACACCTGAGGCACCCGCCTTGGTCGCTGCGAAAGCTGCCCCCTCCCCCGAATTCCAGAACGCCGTCTCCGACGTTACGCTGATTCAGCGTATCAACGGCAGCGAGCGGTTCATCCCCGACAAAGCCTCATGGTTCGTTCCGTGGGGCCACTTCAAGGACCTCACCTCAGTCGTGAAGTCGCGCCTGTTCTTCCCAGTTTTCGTAACCGGCATGTCCGGTAACGGCAAGACTCTCGGTATCGAGCAGGTCTGTGCCAAACTGAAGCGGGAACTCTTCCGCGTGAACATCACCGGCGACACTGACGAGGACGACCTCCTCGGTGGTTTCCGTCTCATCGACGGTAATACCGTTTTCGTTCCGGGTCCCGTCGTTGAAGCGATGGAACGTGGCGCGATTCTGCTCCTCGATGAAATGGATCTTGGTACTTTCAAGATCATGTGCCTCCAGCCGGTCCTCGAAGGCAAGGGTGTCTTCCTCAAGAAAGTTGGCCGCTGGGTCAAGCCGCAGCCCGGTTTCAACGTGTTCGCCACCGGCAACACTAAGGGTCAGGGCGACAACGCTGGCAAGTTCATCGGCACGAACGTCATGAACGAAGCCATGCTCGACCGTTTCCCGGTCACGTTTCACCAGCCGTACCCGTCGCTCAAACAGGAGCGAAAGATTCTCGCCAAGCATATGGTGAATCTCGGTGTGGATGATGACGCCTTTGGCGATTGCCTCGTCCAGTGGGCATCGAACATTCGTAAGACTGCCGAGAACGGCGAGATCGAAGATATTATCACGACGCGCCGACTGGTCAACGTCCTGACCTGCTTCGCCATCTACAAGGATCGCGTGAAGTCGATCAAGCTGGTCGTTGAGCGTTTCGACGACGATACGAAAGCCGCGTTCCTCGATCTTTACACAAAGATCGACGCCGAGGCTAACGCCGACGACGATGATGACACCGCCGACGGCACTCCCGTTACGGTCGCATCGACGTCCGACGACGACGAGTGCCCCTTCTAAGCAACCAATTCCGAACCTTTTTCAATTCACTAGTGAAAGGAGTACATTATGACTTCTGTGAATTACACCCCCAACCGGCAGGCCTTCCTCGACATTGTTGCCGAGGCCCTTCCCGGTGCAGCCACGATTACGCGAAAGCAAATCGTGGAACTCGTTCGCGTCAAGCACGCCGGCGAGATCAAGTGGCCGTCATGGCTGACGGGCGACAAGTCGCTCCGTGCAGGTCGTGGCGAGTTTACGATCCCCACGTTGGTCAAGCGAACCAACGCGACGGAC
The DNA here is from genome assembly GCA_023134875.1 of Candidatus Zixiibacteriota bacterium. GTDB lineage: Bacteria > Zixibacteria > MSB-5A5 > CAIYYT01 > CAIYYT01 > JAGLUH01. The sequence continues at coordinate 1,580 of JAGLUH010000245.1, read as the reverse complement.
GAAACGGTTGAGGCCGTTTCCGACTCCGAGACCGTTACAACCCTGTAACGAAAACTCGATCAGATACTTCGCCGGGTTCTCCGACCCGGCGTTGTTTTTACCCCCAAGATTGGACTTCAAAGCCCTGCAACCTTGCAGGGCATGTCCATTTAACTTGTGAGACATTCCTGTTTCAAAGTTGGGGTTCATTTACCGCAAAGAAAACTTGACTTCGCCTGAAAATGGTGTATACTTTAGTATCTGGAGACTTATATTATGACAACCGCTACCGCAGTTGAGTCCGAGACACAAACAGTTGTTCTGTCGTCCGAGACTCTAACCATCCTGAAAAACTTTGCAGGAATCAATTCGAATATCATCGTCACGCCGGGCAATGTTCTGCACACGATGAGTCCCGTCAAGAACGTTGTCGGAAAGGCAAAGATTGCTGAGGACTTGGAGATTCCATTTGGAATCTTTGATCTTGGCGAATTGCTTGCTCTGGTTTCGACATTCGAAACGCCTGAGTTTGTGTTTGAAGAAAAGAGAGTCACCGTCCAAGAGGCCGGTGGTAAGGCGAGTGATCGTCTGGTGTATTACTACTCACCCGCGAACCTTCTCACCCAACCGAAAAATGTTGGCGAGTTTGAGTCGGTCGTGAAAGTGAAGATCCGTTCTGCCGTGCTTGAAAGTCTTTTCAAGCGAGCAGCGATTGGTAAGTTTGAGGACTTGGCAATCGAGAGTGACAACGAAGGCAACATCGTGTTGCGAGCGTTGGAAGTCAGCAACCCGGGATCGAACAGTGTTTCGGTCGTGGTTGGTAAGAACGACACCGGTGCTACCTTCCGTTTTCTATTCAAGATCGAAGCTATCAGAGTGATCCCCGGAACATATGACGTTCATCTTGCCGAAAAGATGATTACGCATTGGGTGAACACAAAGACCGATCTTCAATACTGGATCGCTCAAGAGCTGAATTCAACCTACAGTGCGTGAACCCGTCGCTTTCCGGCGGAGGTCCGTCTGTGAGGCTTGTGAGGGTGAAAGATGCCTGTGGCTGCTAAAATCCTAACGCTATCTGTGAACAGCCCGTCCCCCAAAAAGGACCGGGCTGTTCGTAGGCTGACAAGATGACAGACAGAGACTTCTTTACCGCCGACACGCACTTCAACCACGGTATGATTATTAAGTACAGTGGTCGAGAGCAATTCATGACACCGGAGGACAAGGAATCCTACGATGCCATGCGGGCTTCGGGCTCAGTACAAGAATATCAAGATTGGAAACCGTCTATTCAGTCGCGTGAGAATATGGACGCAGCGATGATCGAGAACATCAACGCTGTCGTGCCCGCCGATGCCACGCTCTGGCACCTGGGAGACTTCTCGTTCACGCGAAGTGCATCGGAGACAGCGAGATACCGTAACGCGATTAACTGTCAAGATATTCGCCTGATTTGGGGCAACCACGACAAGCGAAAAGCATACAGCACCGGCCTGTTTCAAGCATACTACGAAGCAACGATGATCTATGTGTTCAACTATATTACGTTGACCGAAGCACAGATGCAAGACACACCTTCTTTGCGAAGGAAGTTTCGT
>JAGLUH010000244.1 GCA_023134875.1 Candidatus Zixiibacteriota bacterium | reverse complement strand
GCGCCGGGGCTTTGCTCGCCATCACGCAAGGTGGTGTCAAAAATCAGTAAACGATCGCTCATTATTCAAACTCCGTACAAGTGTCCTGTAAATCTATGATTGCCGAAGGGGGCGTCAGTCTTGTTGCGTGGGTAACTTATTCCGCCGGGCACGATCCGTCCACATATGCACCAGACTCATAACGATGCCGGAAAGGGAGTAAATCAGAAAACCGGCAAACAGCATCAAAGAAGGATTACTGGAGACCAGCACAATCGCCAGGACAAAAATGAGTAAGGCAACAAACGGTACCTTGCCCTTCCAGTTGATGCCTTTGAAGCTGTAAAAACGGAAATTACTCACCATCAGGACCCCGGCCCAGATGGTAATCACCACCGCAAACAGGGATAACAGACGATCAGAGGCAAGGTGATTTTCGGCCGCCCACACAAACCCGGCAATCAGGGCCGCAGCCGATGGACTCGGTAAGCCCTGAAAATAATTTTTATCTGCCGTCTCAAGTTGCGTGTTAAAACGCGCCAGACGCAGGGCCGCTCCGGCAGTATAGATAAAGGCCGCCAGCCAGCCAATCTTGCCCATGCTCAATAAGGTCCACTCATACATCACTAACGCCGGAGCTACACCAAATGAGACCATGTCCGCCAAACTATCGTATTCGGCACCAAAATCACTCTGGGTATTGGTCATGCGAGCAACCCGCCCATCAATACCATCCAGCAACAAGGCAATAAAGATGGCAATGGCGGCTGCCTCAAAACGGTTATCCATGGCCGAGATAATGGCGTAAAAACCAAAAAACAGCGCCGCTGTTGTAAACAGATTGGGTAACAGGTAAATGCCCCGCCGTGGCTTGCCTTCGCGTGTTTTTTTAATCATGTGTTTTCTTATGTGTGGTTAGATATTAAGTAAGTGCATTAAAATGCAAACCATCAGTCATGACTGCATGAGTTCAGCAATACCATCACTACCCGCTTTGACAATCTGGCCGATCTCGATAGTACTACGGCTTGAAGCCGGTAGATAGACATCAATCCGATTACCAAACAGGATGTGACCAAAACGTTGTCCATGTCCAATCCGATCGCCGTAAACAAGTTGATAAGACAGGCGTTTGAGCCAACGACCCGGACGCAGCACAATCACAGTATCGTCTTTTTCATCGGTCTGAATCCAGATGGCCAGACAATGGTCTTTCTCCTGCCAGATCTGCATAACCTTACCCTCGGTTACCGAACGCAGAGAAAAAACACCGACAACCGACATATCGATAGCAATGTGCAGGGCCTCGCGTTTAAGAAATCGATCGGTTGCGGATTCAACGCTGATAATTTTACCGTCAACCGGACTAACAATAGTCAGTGGTCGTGATGGAATAATCCGGCTTGGATCACGGTACAACCATATCAGGCAAACCATTACTAGCCAGGCTGGAAGGGTAGCGGGGCCAAACTGGAGATACAAGGCAAAGGCGACGACACCACTGAGTCGTACCGCAAGCTTACCTTCATTGGCAATAATAGAATGGCGTGCAACAGTCATAATAAAAGAAAAGGCCGGTAGTAAACCGGCCTTATGTAGTTTCTAGTTTTTGTCCTTGTCGACCAGTTTGTTGGCACCGATCCAGGGCATCATGTCGCGCAACTTGGCACCGACCACCTCAATAGGATGTTCGGCATTGAGACGGCGCATGGCAGTCATGGATGGATAGTTGGTGCTGCCTTCGAGGATAAACTTCTTGGCATATTCACCGGTCTGAATATCATGCAGGGCTTCTTTCATGGCCCAGCGACTTTCTTCATTGATGATTTTCGGCCCGGTAACATACTCACCGTACTCAGCATTATTAGAGATAGAGTAGTTCATGTTGGCAATGCCACCTTCATACATCAGGTCAACAATCAATTTCAATTCATGCAGACATTCGAAGTAGGCCATCTCGGGGGCATAACCAGCTTCCACCAGCGTTTCAAAACCAGCCTTGACCAATTCTACCGCACCACCACATAACACAGCCTGCTCACCGAACAGATCGGTTTCAGTTTCGTCCTGGAAGGTCGTTTCAATGATACCGGTACGCCCACCACCCACGCCAGAGGCATAGGACAGGGCCACTTCTTTGGCCTTGCCGGAGGCATCCTGGTAAATGGCGATCAAATCAGGAATACCGCCACCCTTAACAAATTCACTGCGCACAGTATGACCCGGCGCCTTGGGGGCGATCATGATGACATCCAGATCAGCACGTGGTACGACCTGGTTATAGTGAATAGCAAAGCCGTGAGCAAAGGCCAGGGTTGCGCCTTTTTTCAGGTTCGGGGCAATTTCATTATTGTATAACTGTGACTGGAACTCATCCGGGGTCAACACCATAACCAGATCCGCACTGCTGACGGCATCCTTGACGTTCTTCACGGTCAGGCCAGCGGCTTCGGCCTTGGCAATAGAAGCCGAACCGTCACGCAGACCCACAATGACATCGACACCCGAGTCTTTCAGGTTATTGGCATGGGCATGGCCCTGTG
>JAGLUH010000243.1 GCA_023134875.1 Candidatus Zixiibacteriota bacterium | reverse complement strand
ATAAGCCGCTGCGCTTCCCCAATGAACCAGTCAGGCACAAGGCGGTCGACTTGATCGGCGATCTGGCGTTGATCGGCGCCCCGATTAAGGGGCATGTTCTGGCGGCGCGTTCCGGCCATGCCGCCAACGTCGCGCTGGCGCGCAAGATGCGCTCTCTTTACAGGAAACGGGAAATCAGCAGGAAATACTCCGGCAAAACCGCAGGTGATTATGTGCTCGACATCAACGCTATCCTTAAACTCATGCCGCATCGCTACCCCTTTCTTCTGATCGACCGCATAATCGATATCGTTCCCGACAAGTCGGTAACCGCTCTGAAGAATGTGACAATCAATGAACCTTTCTTCCAGGGGCATTTCCCCGGTCATCCGATCATGCCGGGCGTGCTGATCGTGGAGGCAATGGCGCAGGCGGGCGGCTTCCTCCTCCTCAATACCGTTGCGGAGCCGGAGACGAAGGTTGTCTATTTTCTGGGAATCGACCGCGTCAGGTTTCGCAAGCCGGTGATACCGGGGGATCAATTGCGCTTTGAGTTGAAGATGATCTCCTTCAGGCGTTCTACCTGCAAGATGACCGGTCAGGCCTTCGTCGGCGACAACCTGGTCTGCGAAGCGGAAATGCTGGCAGCGGTGGTGGAGCGGTAATGGCCGGCAGAATACATCAGACGGCTATAGTAGCCGCCGGCGCGCAACTGGGTGAAGAAGTCGAAGTGGCACCATACGCCATTATTGAAGATAACGTGACTATCGGCGACAACTGCCGGATCGGCCCACATACACTGGTAGCCTGGGGTGCGCGTCTTGGTCAGGGAGTCGCCGTCCATAAGGGCGCCGTAGTTGGCAGCATCCCGCAGGACCTCAAGTTCGCCGGCGAGGAGAGCACCCTTGAGGTTGGCGACAACACTATCATTCGTGAGTATGCCACCCTCAACCGTGGTACTGTCGATCGGCACAGAACCACCGTCGGTCATAATTGTCTCTTGATGGCTTACAGCCATATTGCGCATGACTGCATCATCGGTAATCATGTAATCCTGGCCAACTCGGTCAACCTGGCCGGACATATCGAGATCGGCGACCATGCCATCATCGGCGGCGTCGTGCCGGTGCACCAGTTTGTCAAAATCGGCGCCCACGCCATGATCGGCGGCGGTTTTCGGGTACCGATGGATATCGTCCCTTACGCGATGTGCGGCGGCTATCCCCTCCAGGTGATGGGGCTGAATCGAGTGGGGCTGAAACGTCGCGGCTTTTCCCCTGATGTCATCAAAACGCTGGAGCAGGTCTTTCGTCTTCTTTTCAAATCGAAAATGAATACCGCCCAGGCGGTGGCGCGTATCAGAGAAGAGATCGAGATGATCGATGAAGTCAGACTCATCCTCGACTTCATTGAGAGTTCCGAGCGGGGCATCTGTAAATAATCATCATGGCCGTCAAGCTCAGATATGGAGTTATCGGCTGTGGACATTTAGGCCGGTTTCATGTGCAGAAGGCGGCGGCGCTGGATAATGTCGAACTGGTGGGGCTTTTTGATATCGACGGTGAGAAAGGCCGCTCTGCCGCCGACGCCAACCAGACTCACGCTTTCGCCGAAGTTGAAGAACTGCTCGCTGAAGTCGATGCCGTCAGCATTGTCGTTCCCACTGAGACACATCACCAGGAGGGCATGCGTGCCCTGGAAGCGGGCAAGCATGTCTTACTCGAAAAGCCGATTGCTGTCTCAGTCAGCGAAGGTGAAGAGCTGACTAATCTGGCGGCACGGCAGGATGTGAAGCTGCAAATCGGTCATATCGAAAGATTCAATCCCGCCTGCGCCGGCCTGAGACTATTGCCGGAGACGCCTCGCTTTATCGAGGGACACAGGCTCTCGCAGTTCAATCCCCGCGGACTCGATGTCGCCGTGATCTTTGACCTGATGATCCATGATATCGACTTAATCCTCAGCCTGGTCGATGCCGAAGTCACGGAAGTCCACGCCTCGGCGGTGGCGGTAATCTCCGATAAGCCCGACATTGCCAATGCCCGTCTTCGGTTCGCTAACGGTACGGTCGCCAATCTTACCGCTTCTCGAATCTCAGTACAGAAGATGCGTAAACTGCGGTTGTTCGCCCGCGATAATTATGTCTCCATCGACTTCCTCCAGAAAAAGGGCGAGCATTTCTTATTGGCCGAAACCGATGCCACCGACATCCCCGATGGTTACTTCAGCGCCGCCGAGTATGCGCCTACCGGTCGCCGGATTCTTTTCGGAGCACTCAGCTATCCCGACTGCGACATGCTGACCGAGGAAATCAAGTCATTTGTCGATGCGGTACAGAACGATAGGCCGGTTGTCGTTAGCGGACGGGAAGCGACCGCAGCACTTAAAGTCGCTCTGCAAATAGAGAAGTCCGCCCGTGAGGGGTTGGATCGGGTCGTTACTTGAAGCAGATTTTCGTATGTGCAGGGGAAGCGTCGGGTGATCTTCATGCGTCGGCGCTGATACATGCTCTCCAGTCCCGCCGTCCTGACTTGGAGTTCTTTGGCCTGGGTGGTGAACTGATGGCGGCGGTGGGTGTGGAATTGCTCTATAATCTCCACGATCTCGCCGTTACTGGATTCTGGGAGGTGGCGAAACGGTTTGGTCATTTTCGTAAAGTATATCGCCGAACGCTGCGAGAGATTGATGCTCGTCGCCCTGACTTGATTCTCTTGGTTGATTACCCCGGCTTCAATCTCAGGCTGGCCACGAACCTGAAGCGACAGGGTTACAAGATTGCCTATTTCATCCTGCCGCAGGTCTGGGCCTGGAAACCGGCACGTATCCGGCGGCTGGAAGAGAACGCTGATCTGCTGCTGGCGATTCTCCCTTTCGAGCCGCCTTTGTTTGATCCGAGCATGGTTAGATGTGAATTTGTCGGCCACCCTTTACTCGATCTGATTAATTCTAACTCAGGTGACAACGCCTTCAAACGTAAGAATAGTATTGCAGAGAACCAGCGGATTATCGCCCTGCTGCCGGGGTCACGTGAGGTTGAGATCAACCGACACTATCTTGTCATGCTGGAGGTAATCAAAGCCATTTCGGCAGAATTCGCAGACATTGTTCCCGTTACACTGGTACGTAATGAAATCGACACGGTGTTATACCGAGCCATCGAGCAAAAGAGCGGTGTGACGTCCCATCATTGCCAGCGTGATCGTTATGGTCTGCTGAGAGCGGCTGAGTGCTCGCTGGTGGCCTCCGG
>JAGLUH010000242.1 GCA_023134875.1 Candidatus Zixiibacteriota bacterium | reverse complement strand
CGGTTTCGTAACCAGCGGCGCTGTGACTATGGAGGTAACGCCGGTATTATTGATCGCCAACGGTTCCGATTCCGCTACTGTCACTGTTACCGCTACCGACAGCGCCGGCAACACTGTTGCCGATGGTACCCTGATTTGCCTGACCGCTGTCGAGAAATTCGAGGATAGAGACAACGACGGCTATTGGACGGAAAATGTCGACAGCCTTCTCTTTGACGGTAATGCCAACGATACCTGGGACCCGATCGGTACGGTACCGGCGACAATGACAACGACCAACGGTGTCGCCACCGCCATCTATCGCGCCGGTAATCAGGCAACATCAGTATACATTCGCGCCACCCTGAATGACGGCGACTTGTACGATTACGTCGAGGTTTCAGTCAAGCTCAATCCGAATACGACAGTAGCCTCGATTACCCTGACCCACGATTTCGAAGACCTGCGCGTTCGCGGCGTGGGTGGCATCGAATGGAGCGTGGTAACAGCGACCGCCTATGATTGTTACGGTAATCGTGTTCCCGAAGATATTCCCATCGACTTCTCCATCGTCACTGCTCCCGGCGGCGGTGAGAATATCCAGTGTCAGGGCTACGGACCGGTCACTGTCAACACCAACCAGAACGGCCAGGCGTCGGTGACGGTCTATTCCGGCACTATTTCCGGAACCATCAAGATGAGAGCCTCGTCCGGATCGATTGTCTCCGCCGTTACGCACCTGGTGATTAACGCCGGCCCGCCGGCGCATATAAGTGTCGGCGTTGCCAGTTGCAACCTGCGTTCCTGGGATAAAATCAACGTCAGTAACGATGTTTCGGCTAATGTGGTTGACATGTGGGGCAATCCGGTACCCGATTCCACTGTCATCTGGTTTTCCACCGAGGAAGGGTTTGTTATCGCTCATTTCCTGACCGGCAATGGCACCCCCAAGGGTATCGCTACCTCGACCTGGTATTCAGGCAATCCGCGAGATGATGGTATCGTCGAGCTGTATGCCTGCACCGATGGCGGCCACTATGGCGAATTGTGTGATACCGTGTTGTTTATTTCTTCCGGTCCCGCTGTATATGTCAATGTACTGCAATATCCCCTTTCCCTGATTGCCGACGGTGAGGACAAGGGCAAGGTGATGATTGAAGTGCGTGACATCAATGAGAACTACGTGGTCGCCGGCACCAGTGTTGACTTTGACACCGATTTCGGTTCCATCTCGTCCGGCGGTACCGAAGACGGCTGTCACTTCTCGATCTATTCAACCAAGTATTTCTCCCGTGTTCTCAATCGGGATTACTCGCCGGTATCGCCTGATGACGGTGTCGGCGCTATTGCCACCGTGGAGATCGTCGCTGGCGGTATGGGTGGTCCGACAAACAGTTTTACTACCATCTTTCTGACTGACGATACCTACTATAAGAACTCGACTATCGATATTGAGACTGAAATCGAACCGGGAATGACTGTACCGATGACGGTTACTATCAAAGACCGTCCCGGTAACCCGCTGGGCGGTCACAACCTGACTATTTCTCCCAGCATTGGCACCGTCTCCCAGACCACGGGAATCACCACTCACTATGGCGAGGTGAACCTGTTCTATACGGCGCCGCCAACGATCGGCGTCTGCATTATGACGGTAACCGATAATGATCCTCGCGGTAATATCAGCTTTGCCAAGAAGATTAAGATCAAGTTTGAAGATCTGTAACTGAATTCTACTCCCTGTCTGATAAGGCTCCCGCTGTACGGGAGCCTTTTTTCATGAGGCAGAAAGCTGTTTTATAGTACGGCGTAATTGATTATAATCAGAACATGCCGCCTCGGTATATTCACGAATTGCTGCTTGCCAGCGCCGAGAAATATCCCTACCGGCCTGCTTTCTGGCTGCGTGAGGGAGAACGCTTCCTGTCGCTTAATTACCGGGACCTGGCTGCCCGTGTGCTCGATGTTGCCGCCGGATTCCAGCAGCTTGGCCTGAAGGCGGGCGATCGGGCAGGTATCTATGCGCCCAATTCACCCGAATGGGGCATTGCTTATCTGGCGATTCTCGCCGCTGGTGGTGTGGTGGTGCCGCTTGATGTGCAGTTGAAGCTCTTCGAACTACGCAGCATCATTGCCAAGGCAAACCTGAAGTTCCTCTTCTGCGCCGAATCGTCGCAACCGGAATTAGCTGAACTCAAGGCGCTGGTAGCACCCCATCCAGAAATCATATCTCTTGAGGGAAATGACTACAGCACCCTTTCCCTGGCGCGATTAGAGAAACTGGGGCGGCAAGCGGAATTCGAGCCTGCCGAAGTTGATCCGCAAAAGATGGCGGTGCTGCTTTTTACCTCCGGAACGTCGGGCGAAGCCAAGGGCGTGATGCTGTCGCATGTCAACATTGTTGCTGATGTTGAAGCTTCCGCCAGATACCTGCCTCTCACTTCGGATGATCGAGCGCTCTCAGTGCTGCCGCTGCATCACACCTTCGAAGCCACCGCCGGATTTCTCTATCCACTCTCGGTGGGCGCTTCGATTGGCTACGCAAGCTCGCTGAAATCGACTCAGATTGCCGCTGACATCAAGACCCTCGGTATCACTATCATGTGCGGCGTGCCGCTGCTCTACGAGAAGATGTATCTGCGATTGAAACGAGCGTTGGCGGATGCCTCGCGGCTAAAACGCGTCTACGTCAACCTCGGCCTCAAGGTAAGCGCTCTGCTCAGGCGCCTCTTCAGGATGTCCGCTGGCCGAGCGATCTTCAAGCCGTTGCGGGCCAAGGCTGGCCTGGCTACGATCAGGATGTTTGTCTCCGGCGGTGCGGCGATGAATCCGGAAATATCCAGATTCTTTTGTGACCTGGGTATTGACCTGGTGCAGGGCTATGGTCTGACCGAAACCGCACCGGTACTGACGGTCAATACAATCCGGAAGAATAGATATGCCTCGGTCGGACGTCCTCTGCCGGGTGTCGAAGTCAGGATAATTGATCCTGATGCCGGCGGTATTGGCGAAATCGCGGTAAAGGGCGACATGGTGATGATCGGTTACTATGAGAATGAGGCGGCGACTGCCGAGGTGATGCAGGAGGGTTTCTTTTTCACCGGCGATCTCGGTTATCTCGACGACGACGGTTACCTTTACATCACCGGTCGCAAAAAGAATGTGATCATCTCGCCGGCGGGCAAAAACATCTATCCGGAAGAGATCGAGGCGGCGCTTGACAATTCGCCTTATATCCTGGAAAGCGCAGTGCTGTCACGTCCCCGGGGAAGCGGCGAGGAACCGATCGCGGTGGTAGTGCCTGATTACGAAATCATCAATGCCGGCGATCGCCATCTTACCGACAACGAAATTGAGAAGATTGTCAGGTCTGAAGTGGAACGCATCGGCAAACAGATGGCTGAATTCAAACGTATCAGGGATGTTGTTATTTATTCCGGGGAGTTGCCGAAAACATCCACCCGCAAGGTAAAGAAGTACATCTTAATCGATATGCTGCGCAAGAAAGGAGAGTTGTAAGGGAATATGGCGGTCAAGACCTGTCACATTGAAGTGGAGACAT
>JAGLUH010000241.1 GCA_023134875.1 Candidatus Zixiibacteriota bacterium | reverse complement strand
ATCGAGATTGTAGCCGTAGATCACATTCGGGCTCTGGTTGTCAGCGATGACGGCTTCCAGCTCCGGATTGCCGTCGAAGTCGGTGATAATGGGCGACCCCTCCATGTTTACCTGGGACATTACCGGCCAGCCGGGCAGTAACGTGCCCGTATGATCCCAGGCATAGAACGCTTCCAGACCAACGCTCAGCTTCGCCGAATGCCAGATCTCAAGGTCACCGTCGCCATCACCATCAGCCAGTACGGGACAGCAATAGCTCTGAAGGCCGGGGTAGCTGAGCGGGAAACCGGTAACAATCGATCCATCTCCGTTGTAGGCATAAACCTGTGTGATTACCATTATCTCGTATCCTGCCACCAGTACTTCACACAGACCGTCACCATCGAGATCACCTATTGAGGGAGCACCGTAGGAATTGCTGAGGCCGAATGTCACTGGCCAGCCTGGCGTAACAGTTCCATCGATCTGGAAGGAGTAGAGCTTCCCATCCAGAGCCTCAGCGAAGATCTCCGGAATACCGTCGCCGGTGATGTCGCCCACAGCCAGAGTGGCAGTGATATTCCCACCTACCGGTTGAGGAAAGCCTGGCATAATGCTGCCGTCAGCATGCCAGACCATCACATCCGTGGGGCTGCCGATCATTATCTCCGGAACGTTATCTCCGTCAAGGTCGTAGACCGTTGGTGAGCGGAATCCACCGGTAACTCCGGATGGTTTCGGCCAGCCGGACATGGGTGTACCATCGTGATGAAGTACATGGATATGTCCGGACTTAACAGGAATAATTATCTCCAGGTCGCCGTCGCCGTCCAGGTCGGCAACCGCTGCCTTTGCCTGGATCGCGCCGCCAAGATTCACGGGCCAGCCTGGCATAAAGGTTCCATCATACCGCCAGACACGGAACTCATTGTCAGTAGACCCGGCGATAACCTCAAGCGTGTCATTCCTGTCCAGATCGGCAAGGACGACACCTGCCGGTCGGAAGCTTACATTGAACCCCATCATCTGGGGCCAGCCTGACTGATACGGGGGTGCAAAAGGACTATTCCCTTCCGTCCGGACAACGTATTTAGTTACCGTCTCCCTGTTGCTGGAAGCACAGTTTTCACAATGCTGCCGGGCATCGGAGCATCCGCCGGAGCTGTTTCCCAATCCAAAACCGGTGTCGCACCAGCTGATGCAAAGCAGGCCATGATGGACATCGCTGTCAGGAAAATGATCGAATGCACCGTTCTTACCGGAAAACACATGATTGCCACCCTTTCGGAAACGTTAGCGATACTACCGTTGTAATACGGGAACATATATTGCTGTTTAAGTATAACCCTGTCAGTTCTTGGAGTACACACTGGTTTTGTCCCGGGCGGTATTCTCGAGTAAGCTTGCGCCGGGACCGGTAAGGGTTACTGAACAGCATACCTGAGCCTGAGGAAAAGTGGTTTTTCACCTATCGCACAATCTGCCAGTCAGGTTCTCCGTCGTAGAATGAGTTCTCCGTCAGTTCGATTATCCGCGGGGATGAGAAGCGATAATTATTAACACCCCGGCGCCCAGGATACTGCTGGACGAGAGGAAGATCTCCCTGGAGCGTATAACTCTGAGCGATGACGTGAAATATGCGATCTATAGGCCCTTGACACCGGGAATGAAATGTTACAAAATTATGATGGCCTAAAAAGAATGCCTCTTGGTCTGCAGAAAGGGCCTAGCCTGTCTTTATGAAAATAGTTTTAACCTTCTTTTCTGCCTGTGCGTGCAGACCCCAGGCGCGTATTGAAAGGAAGGTTTATAATGAACCGCTCTTTACCCACCAGACCAAATCTCGAACACCTCAAGAAGGAAGCTAAAACCCTTCTAAAAGCACATCAAAAAGGTTACTCTACAGTGTGCGAAACGCTGCGATTACTACATCGATTCAAGGAAGCTACTGACCACGAAATCCTTGAGACCGACCTTTCTCTTAACGAGGTCCAGTATGCTTTAGCTATGGATTATGGTTTTTCAAGCTGGGCTGATATGAAACATCATGTTGAATCCCTTGCAGGAAAATCACTGTCGGGAAATCTTCGCCGAGAGGGAAACAGCGTCTGGATTGATGGTGTGCCGGAACTGGTGTGGGGGAAATCCGGCGCCTGTACATTCGCAGCAGCTCTGGAAGCTGCGCTGGCTGTGACCGATCATCC
>JAGLUH010000240.1 GCA_023134875.1 Candidatus Zixiibacteriota bacterium | reverse complement strand
CAACTATGACCTCGTAGTCACTCATGAATAATCATGATACAAAGGTTGCCGTCCAAGATCAAGAAGCAATTCTCTTTGCACAAGTTCTATTTTGCTAAGCACCGACAACATCTAAGGTAATGAGAATAAGTTTCTGGATGTTTCACGTGAAACATCCATTCTATTTACCGATACAGAAGCGGCTGAAAATCTCATTCAGCAGTTCTTCGCTGCTGATTCGGCCGAGGATTTCCTCTAAGTACCCAATTGCCTCCTTGAGATCGAAAGCCAGAAACTCAAAGCTGAGATTATCAGCAAGCTTGCTCTCAACATCAGCGACTATTTGAGAGGCACTTACCGCCGCTTGGTAGTGCCGTTCACTGGTCAGCATATTCTGATCGCCGCCCACCGGCAGATTGCTCTCAATTCTACCGGTGATTTCTTCGAGAAGCTGATCGATACCGGCAAGCTCGGTCGCGCTGGTGAATATCCCCCTATATACTGCGAACCGGGCCGCCGATCGCTCAACCTTCTCAGCCGTAACCAGGTCGATCTTGTTCAATACGAGAATAGGTTGCTCACAACCGTACCTGTTGACAAAATCTTTCACCCGATCCTCCGCCTCAGATTGGTTAAGGTCGCAAAGTTGGGTGATGTCGAAAACGGCAATCACCAATGTCGCTCCGGCAATTTCCCGCTGTGAGCGATCGATGCCTTTCGCTTCAATCAGATTAGCAGGCTCTCCCAAACCAGCAGTGTCTATAAATCTGACCGGCAGGCCTGCCAACTCGATTGATTCGCCGATAGTGTCCCTGGTTGTGCCAGCAATCTCAGTAACTATAGCTCGCTCTTCGGCCAGGATCGCATTGAAAAGTGATGACTTGCCGGCATTGGGAGGGCCGATAATCGGTATTTGAACACCGGTCTTGATAATTTTACCATGCCCGTAGCTTTGCGCCAAGCGGCTCAATTTCGTTGATACAGAATTCAGCTTGGCTGCCAGTTCTTCTTTCTGTAAGGGATGGATTTCCTCATCGGGAAAATCGGTGTACGCCTCAAACAGGGCGGCAATTTCGACCAATTCTTCGCGTAGGGAGTCTAAGTAGTCGGAGAGCCCGCCGGAAAGCTGGTATAGCGCGCTTTTCTCCGCCGCCTCGCCGGCGGCGCCGATAAGATCCGCCACCGCTTCCGCCTGAACCAGATCAATCCGCCCCGATTGAAAGGCGCGTAGGGTGAATTCCCCGGGAGCGGCCTGCCGGGCGCCGGCGGCAATCGCCAGTTTGACTATCTGCTGCAGCAAGTGGGGATTGCCGTGGGCGGAAATTTCTACAACGTCCTCGCCGGTATAGCTTTTAGGAGCTTTGAAAATAGCGACGATGACCTCATCGATCAAGGTCCGGGCGCAGCCAACAATGTGACAATAATGGAGGGTATGAGTCTCAATTTTCTCCAGATCAATACTCTCGTCAATAAGAGAAGAGACGATTGGAAACGCTCGCTTGCCGGATAGGCGAATCACACCAATCCCGCCGTAGCCGGGGGGCGTGCTGATGGCAACGATAGTATCGTCGCTGTTGGGCAGGATCATTTTACCTGGGGATTCATTACCTTCTGCGGTCTTCTGATGGTGAGAGCCTCAAAGATCGAGAGCACCGAGAATGATGTCCAGTAGAGCACCAGTCCGACCGGAAGTCCCTTAAACAGAAAGAAGAAAAGGATCGGCATCAAATAAATCATCATCTTATGCTTCGGATCGGTCATTGTCAGTTTCTGTTGGAGGAACATCGCCACACACATGATTAGCGGCATCACATAGGGGAAGGGATCAGGTTGTGAAAGATCAGGCCAGTAGAAAATAAAATAGGCCTGACGCAACTCAAAAGTGGAGCGAAATACCTGGTACAAGCCGATGAAAAACGGCATCTGCGGCAGCATGTAAAGGCAACTGCCGAAAGGATTGACCTTTTCCTGCTTGTAGAGCTTCATCACCATCTGGTTCATTTTCTGGGGATTGTCCTTGTACTTCGCCTTGATCTCCTCGATTTTCGGTTGCAGGGCTTGCATCGCCCTCATTGATTTAAGCTGTTTCTTGGTAAGGGGATAGGTCAGCACTTTCAGCAGGATGGCGACAAGCATAACCACGATCCCGTAGTTCGGGATAACCTGGTGGATAGCATAGACTCCCCAATAGACTGCCAGCGAGAATGGTTGCAGGATTTTCCAACCCCAGTCGATGAAATCCTCAAGGTTGACGTCATACTTTTTCAATATCTGGTAATCGAGAGGGCCGGCATAGATCGTAAAGCGGTTGTCCAGATCATTGTGGCCGGCCAGTGGCATCACGACTCCGGCGGATATCTGCCGCATTTCGTAGCTGCCATCCGGCTGCCTGATTTCTCTTTTCTCGCCAATTACATAGGCCCCAGAGCTGATTGTTTCCCTGGGGATTATGGCGTAGGCGAAATACTTGCTGCGGGAGCCGACCCACTCGGCACTGCCGGAATGATCCTCCAGCAGGCGGTTGTCATCAAAGCTGTCATACTTATACATATCACCGGATAGATAAGCGCCACCCCTGTAGTTGCTGTAGTCATCGGCCCGGTTCTCCTCGGTCGGCGGAATCCCGGGCAGCCAGGCGAGAACATACTCCTTGACCAGGCCACTGCTCTCCACACCATCAATCGTCACTCGCAGATCAAAATGGTGACTGTCACCAAAGAAGGTAAACTCCTTGGTAATGATGCTGCCGCTGGGAAGCATAGCGGTAAAAGTAACGGTGCCGCTGTTGTTTTCACCTGACAGGGTGAGGTCGTTGTCCTCGGTCAGGTAGACAAAATCTTGATCGCTGAAGTCATTGCTTTTGGAGATCAGGCTGGGTGTTGCCTGCTGGTTCTCTTCACCCAGGAGAAATACATTACCGCTGTCAGCATAGGTGTAATACTTCAGCAGGAGATTGATAAGGCCGCCTCCCTTATTAGAGAGGGTGGCGGTGTAGAAATCAGTTTCCACGCGAATCAACTGCTCCGGTATCATATCCATTGCAACCACAGTATTGCTGTCGATAACAGCGTCATGCACAACCGGTTGCGGCAACTGACGCGATTCTGTCGCTGCTACAGGTACCGCGGTCGAATCGGCAGCCTGTTGTTCCGGTGGTGGTGCGGGTGGCTGCCACAATATCTGCCAGAAGATGAAAATGATCGCTATGAGTATGAAAGCTAAAATCGTTCTCTTATCAAACATGATCTACTCCACCGGGTCATAACCGCCGGGATGCAGGGGATGGCATTTCCCGACCCGCTTGATGGTCAACGAAGTCCCCTTGATTATTCCATACTTGCGAAATGCTTCCACCGAGTATTGCGAGCAGGAAGGATAAAACCGGCAGAAAGATGGGAAAAGAGGGGAGATAACAAGCTGGTATCCCCGCATCAAGAGTGCCGCCAGATTTCCCAGTATTCTATTCATCGTGGAAATGAGCGGTCATAGCATCTGCCACCTGACGATAGTTGAGTCCGGCGGCGCTTGACTTAACTTTTATCACCACGGCAGCTTGTTTCGGCCACACTTTCTTGTGGGTTCTCAGGAATTCCCGCAGATAGCGCTTAATACGGTTACGACAAACAGCGTTACCGATCCGGCGGGAGAACCTCAGGCAGAAACGAGTGGGGGCTGATGCAACCGGCATTTGATAGATAAAGAAATGCTCACTTTCTTGGCGCCGTCCCTGACGAAATACCGCCGCGATCTGGCGATCCTGACGCAGCCGAAATCCCCTATGATAGTTGTTCCTACTCGTCGGAAACCGTCAGCCTGGCTCTGTGTTTACGCCGCCGATGGGCTAATATCCTGCGGCCGGCCTTGGTTGACATACGCTTGCGGAAGCCGTGATCGTTTTTCCGCTTGCGGTTTGATGGCTGAAATGTTCGTTTCATAAAACTCCCAAGAAAACCGAATCTAAACTTATCAGTTTACATCGATATCTCCCCCAAGTCAAGTCTTTTATCGGTAGGGAAACGTGAATGTCGGAACTATCGGCGGCTACAAGCTTGGTGGGTTTCAAGTGAGAAAGGACAGTTACAGTTAACTGTCGTCCCAAGGCGCTTCAGTTGCCGAGTACGATCTGCTGGTTGTCTACCATTTGTATCGGCTCGCCGGGGTATTGCTGTTCATAGACCTCGGCAATGTATTCTCCCGGCAAAATACCACCGACGGCGGCAGAGATGTTATAGTAGCACATGCAATAGGCGTAGTCATTAGAGATATTAAACTTATAGAATCTGAGCGTGTCGGCAGCTTGTTCAAAAGCAACCACCAGCTTGGCGGCACAGTTGAAAAAGGCGTTGTTGTGCGTCATGGTCAGGACGCCGGCGGTGGAATAGGTATATGCTATATCAGGCGGGTCACCGGCAGCAGGGTCTTTTAGGCAGCCGCTGTCGCTATAGCCGAGCAAGCCATAGCCAGCATTTACCGTGACCGTATCCACGCCGACAGTATTCCCCATCGCGTCTATCAGACAGACGACATATACGCCGTTTTCGAGATCATAGAGGATTGACTCCAGGTTGAAATAGCACATGCAGTCGCAGGGCATACCGGTGTCCGCTTCGGTGGCGGTGATATTGAATCCGTTGATCTGATAGTCAACAGCATACTCCAAGCAGCATTGATAGAAGGCATTGATATGGTGCAGGTGAAGATCGTTGCCCAGTACTTCCGTATAGAGATAACCGTTATCGCCCAGGGAGATTGAGTCAACCCCGACCGTGTCACCCTCAATACCGATCAGGGTGACCACAAAAGTGGTCGGCTCCATGATCATCAGGTCGTAGATCACCGATTCCAGGTTGAAATAACACATGCAGGGACAGGGCACCTCTACCGTGTCATATTCCTGCACCGTGACATGGCGATAATCCTGCCAGAAGAAGTCGACCTTGTAGCCCAGGCAACACTGGTAATAGGCGTTGATATGGTGGACATGCAAGTCGTCACCGATTATCTCCAGATACAACCAACCGGAATCGGCGCCGCCCACCGGCCCTTCCAGACAACCGCGGCTGAGTGCGGCTTGCTCGTAATCGCCCTTGCCTCCTTCCTTCGGGTAAGTCACGCAACCGGTGTTGATCTCCTGGTGTTCGCAGCCCAGCACCAGCGGGTACTGATCAGGGCCGAAGATGTAGCTGATGATCCTGACCACATCGCTGATATTGATCA
>JAGLUH010000024.1 GCA_023134875.1 Candidatus Zixiibacteriota bacterium | reverse complement strand
GGGATCAAAGGATATCAGGGAGCGGCAGAGTTGATCGGCGCAGGTGATGTTTCCCAGCGGCGTCTGCCAGGTCACTTCCGGGCCGTAAACGGAGATGCCGCGAAAAGGGTAACGATGCGAAGGACCGCACAGAATCACCTTGTCGAAGCCCGATCCCTCCAGCAGCTTGTAGCTGTGGGCGGCAATCTGACCGGAGTAGACCAAACCCGCATGGGGTACAATCAGGGCGACGATTTTACCTTCGATGACCGGCGAATCCTTAACATTATCCAGATGTTGTGCCACAAGTTGCCGAAGCGCGGCAGGCTCTGCCGGATAAAAACCGCCCGCCACGACGGGTTTCCTGGTGGTTGCGCCGGTAGCTGCCGCGAAAAAACTGAGCAGCAGCAACACTATTAGAATCGATTTTCTCTTCACCATATTAACTCACTCGATGATAGCATCCCGGCTGGCCGCCGTCAAGGCAAAAGGAGTTGACAGAACCGGCGGAAATGAGTTGTATAAGATTATATGAGCAGGGTCGTAGTCGTGAAGTATCCTGCCGGCGGAGAGCGATCGGCGCCTGACCAGGCACACTATCAACTCCTGTTGGCGGCAGGGCTGAAGCTCCTGACGGGTGAATCCGATGTTCGGCAGGCTATCGGTAAATCTATTCCCCGCGGCGTTGTCGGCCTAAAGACCAACTGTCTTTCGCCCCGGTTGACACATACACCAATTGCTTTGACTGATGCCCTTGCCGAGCTTCTCGTTGCTGCCGGTTTTGCCGAAAATGATATAGTTGTCTGGGAACGCACTAACCGTGAGCTAAAGCGTGCCGGTTACCGTCTCAACGCTTCCAGCTTTGGACGGCGCTGCCTGGGAACCGACACCAACCAAATCGGCTACAGCAGCCAACATTACAACTTCGAGGATGTCAACAGCCGTGTCTCCCGCATCTTAACGCAAATGGTTGACTCCAATATCAACCTGCCGGTTCTGAAGGATCACTCCATCGCCGGCCTTTCCGGCGGGCTGAAAAACATGTTTGGCGCGATTCACAATCCGAACAAGTACCATGACTATAACTGTAATCCTTTTGCGGCGCAGGTCAACAATCTCAAGCCGATTCGCATGAAAAATCGGCTGACCATCATGGATGCCTTCAGGGTTCAGTATCATGGCGGCCCGGGGCTGAAAGAGGAATACATCAATTACTATGGCGGCTTGATTATCGCCGCTGATCCGGTGGCGGCGGATCGAGTCGGTCTGGAGATTCTCGAACATCTTCGCCAACGTAACAATCTGCCCTCGCTGGCTAAAACAGGCCGACCGGTCAATTACCTGAAATCGGCGGAGCAAACCGGTCTCGGCGTTGCCGATCTAAAAAAAATCGACCTGGTGATGCGCATGGTGGAAAAAGATGGCAAGCAGCAGGAAGGAAAATTGTTCTGATGGAACGTCGGCTTTTCCTCAAGTGTCTCGGTTGCGGGACGGCACTGTCAGCGCTTCCGGCGGCCGACTTGCTGCCCGGATTTCTCGGCGGTCTCCAGAACGCCTCCGCCTTTGATTTCGCCGACGAGCTCTCGGAGGTGGAAGCGCGATATTATCGGAAACTTCCGGAAGGGGGTATCGAATGCGCTATCTGCCCCCGCCGCTGTCGCATCACCGACCTGGAACGTGGTTACTGCGGCACCCGCGAAAACAGGGGTGACATTTATTACACCTTAGTTTACGGCCTTCCCTGCTCCGTCAATATCGATCCAATCGAGAAGAAACCGCTGTTTCATTTCTATCCCGGCACCACAGCGTTTTCCCTGGCGACCGCGGGCTGCAATGTCAACTGCAAGTTCTGCCAGAACTGGGAAATCTCACAGACGCGACCGGAGCAGACCAACAATATCAAGCTGCCGCCGCAGAAGATAATCGATTTCTGCAAGGAACATAAGGTCCCCACCATCGCCTACACCTACTCCGAACCGATTGTCTTCTATGAGTACATGTATGATACTGCTAAATTGGGGCGCGCGGAGTCGATCAAGTCGGTGATGATAACCGGCGGCTATATCGAGAAAGAGCCGCTGGCCGAT
>JAGLUH010000239.1 GCA_023134875.1 Candidatus Zixiibacteriota bacterium | reverse complement strand
CTATTTTAACCGGACAGTAATGATACAAACCCGCTATTCAACTCGCCAGGGAGAAATTAATTTTGGAAGCGACTCGACTATCGCTATGATGCTGATTCAGGCATCAGCCGCGCCGGAGTGAAACGCCTCACCGTCACCGCACAAGACCTCCGCCAGGATAAACCAGCCCAGGGAACGGCTGAAAGTAAAAACCAGTCCAGACAGAAAGAGCAACGCCGAGGCGAGTTTTAACGTGTTAACCTGCCCGAACAGATCGGCAGCGGTACCGGTGGGGATTTCCAGAAGCAGGATTGTCCCTTCAAAGAGAAAGGCCAGCAGGGCGATGTCGAAGAGGGTGAGGTGGGCGTGGCGAAAGTAAATGGCGAACAAGGGCAGGATCGTACCGAAAGCGGCGGACTGGCAGGCCTCGTAGGTTAGATAAAGGTGCTCGGCAGGCCGATCAGCGACCCACTTTTTCCAGCTCTGCCGCAATGGCCTTTATCATCTTCTGCGCCTTCTTGGGGCCAAGCCCCTTGATTTTCTGCAAATCAGTCACTTTAGCGCTGAACACTCCCTTAAGGCTGCCAAACCGCTTCATCAGTCTCAGGGCAATCGGCATGCTCACTTCCGGCAGACCGGCAAGCATCTGCAACTGGTAGGGCACTGGCTGCTGATCATCCTCTTCCGGTTCGCTCTTTCGAGGCTTAGCCGGCGAGAGGAATTCCGCCTGTTTGACTAGCAGGTTTATGTATTTCGCGCTTTCGGCGGTATCAGTTGAAAAGATGATCGGAATGCGGCCAATCGCAGTGATATGAGTAATCCCGGAACGTATCGCCGGTGGAGGGGCGCCATTGGTGGCGAGGTAATCACCCTCGACAATATAAAGCGGTTCGGAGTATTCCCGCTTGAATGAAACCAGCGTACGATAAAGCATTTTCGACTTGAGGTCGGCGGCGAATTCACTGGCGGTGCGATAAATGACGGCGATGCGGTCGCCTATCATGAAATTGGCATACTTCAGTTGCACAAAGCTGAGCTTGAGACCATCCTTCTGCAGTTGCGCGATCAGGTCAGTTCCTCTATCATGAGTGTTGACGATCAGGTCATGTTCAGTAGAAATCAATGCTAACCTCCGCTCTTATATTCTCAAATAATGCGACGCTGTCAAAACCGCCTGCTCACTGTTGCTGGACGGTTCTCAAAGGGAACCCTCCAGCGCTGACGGTAGCCTGCTTCGCAGCATGCTCGAGTAACGTTTGCCCTTAGTGGTCGCTCTTGTTACGTGGCAATATATACAGACCATCTCAAAAAGCAAGCAATTTCCTTCGACCCAACTGTCGATTCTGTTAACCGGCAGGGCTTATGTCTTACGTTCCTTTCTCTTGGCGGCGGGGAACAGGATATTGTTCAGAATCAGGCGATAGCCGGGGGAATTCTTGTACAGGTCAAGATCGGTAGGGGGATCACCGACGAAATGCTGGTAGTCCTCCGGATCATGACCGGAGAAAAAGGTGAAAGTTCCCTTACCGTAATTGCTGTGAATATATCTAACCTCATCCTGCCCTTCAACCTCAGCCAGGATCGTGACAAACTTCTTCAACAGCGACTTGCGCAGGGCGGTGTTCTGTCCCATGAAACCCTTGATGGTGCCGACATGGCACTGGGTCAGCATGGTCGGTACCGGATCGAGCTTGGCGGCGAAATCAAACAGAGTAAAGTAGTCCATTTTCTGAGATATGATATAGGCCTGTCGACCCGGATAGGTATCAATATCGGAATGTCGGTATTCGAGAGCATTGGTCGACAGCTCAAAATTCTCGAACGCAAAGCATTTGCTATAGTCAAGCTTACTGCGGTAATCAGGGTCGATTGGATCGCCGTCCAGTTCTGTCGGCACAACATCGACTCCTGCTGCCGCCAAGGCGATATCGATTGTCTCCACCGCCGAACACATTGCGAAAAGAAACCCGCCGCGGGCGACATAATCCTCCACGGCGGCCGCCACCGCCGCTTTCAAATGAGATACCTTCGGGTAACCGAGCGCCCGGGCCATCTGCTCGCTGGCGGCGACTTCCTGCTGGTACCAGATCGTATAGCGAAATGACTTGTAAAACTTGCCGTATTGTCCGGTGAAATCTTCATGGTGCAGATGGAGCCAGTCATATTCCTCCAGTTTGCCATCCAGCACCTCAGCGTCCCACAAGGTTTCGTAGTCGATCTCGGCATAGGTGAGCGCCAGCGTAACGGCATCATCCCATGGTTCCTTGTTGGGGGGACTGTAAATCGCCACTGCGGGCGCCTTTTCCAGCAGGACGCTTTCCATGTTGTTTTCTTCGATTGTCTGCCGGATCAGCCCCACCTGATCAGGATCGGCATCCTCGTAGTTAATTCCCCGCAATACGCAGAGATTCTTCAATCCCTCGAAATTGTCCATCATAAAGGAACCGCCGCGATAATTAAGCAGCCATTCGACCTTCACCCCTTGTTGCAGGCACCAGAAAGCAACGCCATAAGCCTTGAGGTGATTGTTCTGCTCCTGGTCCATCGGGATCAGGAGCTTGCCGGCGCTGACACCGGTCGTGAAAAAGAGACAGAGTAGCGTCAACAGTAGGAGGCTGCGGCATAATTTACGCAGTATATTCATCCGTTACCTCGATTGCTCTCATGTTGCCCGGTTTCATATACTCCACCCGTGTCGGTTTCACCTGGCAGAAGAAAAAACCGGGGGCTTCGACGCTGCCGAAGTAGGTGTCGACCGGAAAGTCGCAGGCCTGCGTGACCTGAAGAGCATGCCGGGAGTCGGTTATCCGTTCGGCGTGACCCATGAC
This sequence comes from Candidatus Zixiibacteriota bacterium, assembly GCA_023134875.1. GTDB lineage: Bacteria > Zixibacteria > MSB-5A5 > CAIYYT01 > CAIYYT01 > JAGLUH01. The sequence goes on along the minus strand of JAGLUH010000239.1, from coordinate 5,594 downwards.
ACGCAGGTAGCCGGTGTTTTGTCCTTCCGGCAGGGGAGTGACAAACTCGACCCGACTGTCATTGCCTATCTCTATCGCCTTGCGAGTATGAGAGGAGGTTGCCAGGTAGAACTTGTTTTCACAGACCATCAAGGTCACCGGCCGCACCTGCGGCGCGCCCTGCTGATCAACCGTTGCCAGAAAGGCAGTCGGGTGCGGTATTTTGCTCAATCGTTCATTTATCTCTGTTTGCATTGCCGCGCTCATGTTCCAACCTTTCGTTATTTATTCTTATACTCAGGAAGACATTGTTAGTTGTACAAACCAGTCGTCACTACTTCTCTTTATTTTTCTGTCTATCTTGTTTCTCTCTTGCCTGCTGTCGCAGTTTCTCCCAGTATTCGAGGCGTTCTCTTATTCGTTTCTCCAGCCCGAAATCGGACGGTTCATAGAACTTGCGCATCTTCAATTCCTGCGGCAGATCAGACTGACCAGTGATGGCGTCGTCCTGGTCATGTGCATATTGGTAACCCTTGCCGTAGCCGAATGACTTCATCAATCGCGTAGGCGCATTGCGAATATGATATGGGACTTCATAAGCGGGTTCGTTCTCGATCGTGGCCATGACTTTGTTATGCGTCTGATAGACGCGGTTCGATTTGGGCGCCGCCGCCAGGTAAACCGCCGCCATTACCAGCGCCAGTTCACCCTCTGGCGAGCCGAGCTGATGATAAGTCTCCCTGGCATTGAGGGCGACATTGAGGGCATTGGGGTCGGCCAGACCGATATCCTCGACGGCAAACCGGATCATACGGCGGGCGACATAGAGCGGTTCTTCACCTGCCGCCAGCATGCGCGCCAGCCAGTAGGTAGCGGCGTCAGGGTCGCTGTCCCGCAGCGATTTGTGCAGCGCCGATATCAGGTTGTAGTGCTCTTCGCCCGCCTTATCATAGAGCAGGACTTTCCGCTGCTGTATCTCCTGAACCCGCTTGATATTGATACGGGCGCGGCCTTGCTCCCATTCGGGATCTGATTCGCACGCCAGTTCAAGAAGGGTTAGAGCCTTGCGCGCGTCGCCGGAGGATGTCTGGACAATAAATTCACGCGCATCAGCATCCAGGTCAATCTGATAATTACCGAGGCCATCCTCGTCGTCGGCCAGCGCCCGGGTGAGAATCCGGTCGATGTCTCCAGCGGTCAACGGTTTGAGCAGGTAGACCTTGAGGCGGGAAAGGAGCGCACCGATGACCTCAAAGGAGGGATTCTCAGTGGTGGCGCCCAGGAGAATGATCTTCCCCGACTCGACGTAAGGTAGGAAGGCATCCTGTTGCGCCTTGTTGAAGCGGTGAATCTCATCGATAAAGAGGATAGTGGAACGATGGTAAAGAGCTTGCTCTTTCTCGGCACGCGCCATCACCTGTTTGATCTCCTTGATACCGGAAGTTACCGCCGAGAAAGCGATGAATTTCGTTTTGAGGTGTGTGGAGATCAGACGGGCCAGCGTCGTTTTCCCTGATCCCGGCGGCCCCCAGAATATAGCGGAATGTATCTTGCCTTGTTCCAGCAGGTAGCGCAGCGGTTTCCCGGCAGACATCAAGTCCTCCTGGCCGACGAACTGGTCAAATAGTCGGGGCCGCATCCGATCGGCAAGAGGTTTTAGTTTCACCTCCGAATCGTCTGCTTCACTCAAGAATAAATCTGCCATTTTATAATCCTTCAAGGATAGCTTCAAATCAATATACGTTTCTGTGTTTCATAAGGCAACAGTCACCATTTTCAATGTAACAACCAATGGAACAGCACGGCTGAGCCTGATTGAGACCTGTAAATGGTTCACGTTTCGATGGGGTAGGGAATCAATCGGTGCGTCTGCATCCATAAAGTAAACGAAAATTAGTTCCCACTTCCAATTGGTACAAGAAAGCGTGTAAAAAACGCGTTAAGGATGGCGATATGCCGCCGATATATTTCCCTAAGTGAGGGTAGAGTTACTGGATTGACCGTTCCTGTGATGATCAATGAAAATATTGGCAATTTACTATGGATGTTTCCCCGAGATAGAGAAGCTGCACACCCGGTTCGTTCGCGGTCAGAGAAAGATCAAGGTGATAGTTGATGTCGACGAGGATATTGATGATTCCCGCGAAAACTTCCTGGGGTTGTATCGGCATACGGCGCAGTTTCTGCCCACACTGCGGCATCACTCCTGCTGCGAGCAATGGGAAGCGGCGCCGCTCTACCTCACTGAGGAGGAAGGTGTGTCGATAAAGCGGATCGGTGAGATAGCCGATTTTCCCCACCTGCTGGAGCATCTTATCGTCGACCTGCAATGCACCCTGGGTGAGATGACTGTATGCAGTGGTGTCACCTGCGGCTGGAAGAAGCCGGAGAATCGTTTTGACCTCTTTGTTGAGTGTGACGATCCCCGTATCGGCATCTTCGCCGCCTGCTTCAGCGCGCATCTCATCAACAATTATCTGTCCGGTTGCCTGGGGGAGGACGATTTTAATCTGGTTCTTAAGCTTGCCGCAATGGTGGAAAGCTATCCCGAGACCAAGGCTCAGATAGCCCGACTGGCAACCTGCCTTAATGAATCAATTGAAAATATCATCGGCGCGCTGCAGCAGTTGGCCGATTTAAACTACTTCCTCGAACGCAAGGAGTTAGAGGATGAAAATCAGGCGTGACAACAGTAAGGAGAAGGTTCCCCTTATCCTGGCGCCGGGAACCGACCGAGAGAGCCTGACTAACCGCGAGGGCTACCGGTTGGCGTTACCCTGCGGTAGTAAAGCGACAAAGACAGTCCGTAAGGCGCGCACGGCGACTCGCCGCGTGTGACCGGTTAATCGTTAACTTGCATCAGATGCAAGAGGAGGTTTCAATGTACTGGTTCAACTTCAACCATTTCCGTTATTTCGAGCGTCCTAACGCCTCGCCGTGGCACCTCAATGAGGGTATCGCCAGCCTTGTTTACAGCTCGGTCAACCCGCGGGTCAAGGTCGACTCCCTGAACCCTGAGACCGGTGAGTACCGGATCGTGCTGCAGGGCACTCTCGACTTTGATCGTACCTGGAACACTGACCGCTACTGAGCAAGGCTGCAGTAGGAAGTTTAACCTTATCCAATTAAAGGAGAAGACATGAAGAAGTGGAGTATCACCGATATCAACGGTATTGAGAAGTATCCAACTTCACCGGCGTGGATGAAGAACAAATTCTCCGACATTATGTTCAATTCCACCACCTGCCGCTGTAAGGTCGAGAGCGTCAACCCGCAGACCGGCGAGTACCGAGTAGTGCTTTACGGCACCCTCGACTGCAACGAGGAAAACTACGGTGGCGGCACACCGGTTTAGAGCAAAAGCCTCATTTAAGCTATCACCATGGAGTGAAGGAGTCGGGCTCTGTTTGAGAGCCCGACTTTTTTATGCCAGTACTCCGGCTGAAAAGACGGACATTCCTTTAGCGCACTAGCCGCCAACATCGCTCTAATGCCGGTCTTGATTTACCGCGCTCGATTTCTGCTTGACCACCTGAGACAAACCTGCTACGTTTGACATGATAGATTCAGGTCATCTGAAAAAGTCTTCTTGGAGAGGAGAATAAGCCGATGCGAAAGATGCTATTCTGCACGGCGGTGTTGTTGTTAGCAACACAAGTTGTGGCTGCTGATTTCGATCTACAAGTCGAAAAGGCGATTCTTGATAATGGCCTCACGCTTCTTACCTGTGAGGACCATTCCGTGCCGACGGCAAGCGTCCAGACGTTCGTCAATGTCGGTTCGCGTGACGAAGACCGACCGGGAATCACCGGCCTGGCGCACGTTTTTGAGCACATGATGTTTCGCGGCACTGAGAAATTCCCCGACTACGGCGCGGCGGTGGCGCCGCTGGGAGCACAAAATAATGCCTACACCAGTGAGGACTATACCTGCTACTTCATCAATGCCCAGGCTAAGTTCCTGGAGCAATTGCTGGAGGTGGAGTCCGACCGCATTCGCAATCTGTGCTTCACCGAGGAAGCGTTTCGCACCGAATTGGGACCGGTCAAGGAGGAGCGTCGTCGTGGTATCGACGACGACCCTGCCGGCTTCCTGGAGGTGGAGCTTTATCGCGAAGCCTACACCAGGCATACTTATCAGCATCCGGTGATCGGTTGGGAGGAAGACCTCGAGGTCAATATGACCTTCACCGACGGCCTGCAATTCAAGAACCGCTTCTATGTTCCCAATAACTGCGTGCTCGTAATCTGCGGCAACATCGAAACCGCTTCAGTGCGTGACCTGGTACAAAAGTATTACGGCGACTGGGAACAAGGCAAACCCTACATCCCGCAGGTTAACGCCGAACCGCCCCAGACAGTGGAACGAATCAGGAACTTCGTCTGGAAAGATGGGCAGACGGCGCCCCTCTTGAGAATCGGTTATCACGCTCCTTCGATCCAATCCGATTTCACAAGTCTGGCAACTCTTAGGCTGATCAATGAGATACTCTTCTCCCGCTCGGGAAGGCTGAGCAGGCTGCTAATAAACGAGCTTTCGTTGGTGGAGTCGATTTATGGCGATCTCAATGTGCGCAAGGACCCGGGACTACTGGTAATCGGTGCCCGGCTGCACGGCGATGTATCGCCGGCAGAGGTGCGCGATTCGGTCTACTCGCAACTGGAGCTTCTGAAAACAGTGCCGATATCGACTGAGGAACTTACGCGTGCCTGCAACAACCTGAGGGCGCAGATGATTTATTTTCTCGACCGTCCCGCGCGCGTTGCCGGCGCAGTCGGTTTCTATCACCTGGTAGGGGGCGATTACCAGACTATGATCGAACTGTATAACCTCTACTCACAGATTGACGCCGCCAAGATCATGACGGTTACAGCAGAGGTTTTCGACCAGTATAATCGTACCGTAGTTTCTATGGTACCAAAAGGCACAAATTGAGGGAATTAACAATGAAGAGAAAAGCAAGGAATGTTCTGGTTCTGGTGGCAGGCATTATAATCGCGCTGTCGTCGCTCTCCTGCGATGTTGACAAGCCGGTGAAACTGGTTGTGATTGAGAAGCAGGATTTGCCGGTTGTCTATTTTCGCGTGATGGTTACGGCGGGTTCCGCTTATGATCCCGCTGACAAGCCCGGTCTGGCTTACTTCACCGCTCACCTGCTTAACAAGGGAACAACCCGTTTTTCACGCGAGGATATCGAAAAGAAACTTGATGACATCGGCGCCACCATCGACATCTCTGTCGACAAGGAGGTTGTGGTTATTACCGGCAGGACGCTGAAAGAGAACCTGTCCTCGTTTTATCCCATATTCAAAGAGATTCTTATCTCCCCGGCTTTTCCGGTGAATCAGTTAGAGTTGCAAAAGGCGGCGCAACTCGACCGGATCAATCAAGTCCGCGAAGATGACGCCCGACTCTCTCTAGCGGTGCTGGAAAACCATCTCTTTGCCGGACATCGCTACGGTCACTTAGAGTGTGGCACCGAAGCAGCAGTGAGCCGTTTCACCAAGGAGGATGCAGCTTCGTTCTATCGCGACTACTACCTTCGGGGAAACACCCTGGCGGGTATTGCCGGCGCGGTTGATGATTCCTTAGTCGCCTGCTTCGAGGCCGATCTG
>JAGLUH010000238.1 GCA_023134875.1 Candidatus Zixiibacteriota bacterium | reverse complement strand
TTCCCGCGCTTTGTGTCTTTGCCCCATGCCGAGCTAAAGGGCGCTGTACAGGTTTGCCATCTCGATAGCCGACAAGGCGGCATCCCAGCCCTTGTTGCCCGACTTGGTGCCGGCGCGCTCAATGGCCTGCTCCAGCGTATCCGCGGTGATCAGTCCGTAGATCACCGGCTGGCCCGATTTGAGCGCCAGGTGGGAGATACCCTTTGAGACTTCGGTGGCGATATAGTCGAAGTGAGGTGTCTGTCCGCGGATCACCGCACCGAGGCAAATAATGGCGCTGTACTCCGCCTTCTCCAGAAGCTTACCGGCCAGGTAGGGCAACTCGAACGAACCGGGCGTCCAATAGATATCGATGGCATCATCAGCGGCGCCGTGGCGGACAAGGCAATCGACCGCGCCGTCAACCAGTTTCTCAGTCAGCAGCGAGTTGAACCTTGCCACACAGATGGCGATTTTCAGTTCCCTGGCGTCCAGAACGCCCTTAATGGTCTTAGGCATATAAATCTCCTATCTCAAGGTCCCGAGCAAATGTCCCAGTTTGTCGCGCTTGGTTTCCAGATAATGCAGGTTGTGCTTGGTGGGCTTGATCTTAAGTGGTACCCGCTTTGTAACTATCAGGCCATAACCCTCAAGGCCAATGATCTTACGTGGGTTGTTGGTAATCAGGTTGATTGAGGTAAGCCCCAGGTCGACCAGTATCTGGGCGCCGATACCGTAATCGCGCAGGTCATCTTTGAAGCCGAGGGCGCGGTTGGCCTCACAGGTATCAAATCCCTTATCCTGCAACTTGTACGCCTTGATCTTGTTGGCAAGGCCGATTCCCCGACCCTCCTGCCGCATATAAAGCAGCACGCCGCAACCTTCCTTTTCGATCATCTGCATGGCGGTGGCCAGTTGCTCACCGCAGTCGCAACGCGCAGAGCCGAAAACATCGCCGGTGAGACACTGCGAATGCACGCGCACGAGTACATCTTTCCTGCCGCTGACCTCACCTTTCACCAGAGCGACATGGTCGCGATCGTCAACATCGGAATGGTAAAGGTTGAGCTGGAAGCAACCATGCCTGGTGGGAAAATCGACGGTAGTCAGTTTCTTAATCAGTTTCTCCTGGCGGCGGCGGTATTCGATCAGGTCTTTGATGGTAATCAGCTTCAAGTTAAACCGGTCGGCCAGGCGACGCAATTCATCAACCCTGGCCATCGAGCCGTCTTCGGACATGACCTCACACAAGACACCCGCCGCTTTGCGTCCGGCCAGGCGAGCCAGATCAACCGAGGCCTCGGTATGACCGGCGCGTGTCAGCACCCCGCCGGCGGTCGCCTCCAGGGGAAAGATGTGGCCGGGGCGCGCTAAGTCATCAGGTCGACAATCGTCAGCGATGATCTGCCTGACAGTCCTCGCCCGGTCAAAAGCGGAGATGCCGGTAGTGGTGCCGCGGTCGGCATCGACACTGATGGCGAACCTGGTGCCAAGTTTGGCGGTGTTCTGGCTGGTCATCTGCTCCAGATGGAGACGCTGCAGCACTTCCGATTCCAGGCTGGTGCAAACCAGACCGCGACCAAAAGTTACCATGAAATTAACTGCCTCCGGCGTCACCTTGTCGGCGGCCATGATTAGATCGCCTTCATTTTCACGATCCTCGTCATCGACGACAATGACAATCCTGCCCGCGCCGATATCGGCCACCGCGGCGGCAACATCGTCAAACAGGCTCTCTTGTCCACGTTTAATGTCCAGGTTGCTCATATCGCTATCTCCATTGATGCAAAAAGTTCAAAATCCATGCTCTCTCATCTTCTCGATGGTCAGACCGGTCGCGCCAGTTGTTTTATTATAGTTGAGAATGTATTTGCCCAGCATATCAAATTCGAGGTTCACGCTATCCCCCGGTTGCAACCGGCAGAAAGTGGTCTGCTGCCAGGTATGCGGAATCACACTGACCTTGAAGTGGTTTTCAGTGCGGTCATAGGCGGTCAGGCTGACACCATCCACCGCAATCGAACCCTTCTCGATTAGAAGCGCCGCAAAGCGGGAAGGATAACGGAAACTGATAATCCAGCTTCCTTCCGCCTGATTGATTTCAAGGCAGTCGCCGACAGCATCAATGTGCCCCTGCACAAAATGCCCGCCCAGCCGATCAGTGGGCTGTAATGCCAACTCCAGGTTCACGCGGTCGCCCTGCCGCAGTGACGCCAGCTTAGTCTTGCCGATTGTCTCTGTCACTGCGGTCACCAAAAAGCGCCTGGCAGAGAGATCAACACGGGTCACTGTCAAACAGACGCCCGATATCGCCACCGAATCGCCGATGTTTATCTGATCTACCAGTTTATCACCGGAGATGGTGAAGCTGATGTTGCTTCCCTGGCGGGCAATTGAATGAATGACACCAATATCCTGTATGATTCCGGTAAACATCTTTACTCCGGATACCCCTCGATCCAGATATCCGCGCCCCTCTGTTCGACGCGGTCTATCCTGATATTGACGCTCTCCTGCAAGCTGCGCTTGACCTTCTCCTCCTCAAAGGCGGCGGTACCGCTGCCCAGCAGTCGCGGCGCGATGACAAAGATGTACTTGTCCACCAGTCCGGCCTGGATAAAGCCGCTAAACAGTTCGCGTCCCCCTTCCACCAGCAGGCTGCATATCCTCTCTTTGCCCGCCTTCTGCAACAGGTCACCCAAGTCAACACGGCTATCGCTGTCACCGGTCAACTGCCATTTTGCCACTGGCAGGGAAGGCTCAGCGTTATCGGCGGTGATTAGAACGGTCGGCGGTTGGGGATTGCCCGCAAATACCTTCAGTTTATTATCGAAATCGACACTGCGCGTGAGCACCAACCGCAGCGGGTCGTGGTCAGCGACACCGTGACAGGTCAGTTCCGGATTGTCAAGACGTACCGAGTTGCCGCCGACCAGGACAGCATCCACCTCCGACCGTAGCCGATGCACCCGTTTACGTGATTCCTCCGAAGTAATCCATTTGGAATAGGAACGAAAATCGGCAATCTTGCCGTCCA
>JAGLUH010000237.1 GCA_023134875.1 Candidatus Zixiibacteriota bacterium | reverse complement strand
CAAAACTTTCATCGTGCGTGGTGTACCCCCTGGTGCTGTCCCAAAAGTCAGGATGTATGTCACATGTTGTCATTGCGAGGAGCCCGCCACAGGCGGACGACGAAGCAATCTCCAACCTATTGATTAGCATCGAACTGAGATTGCTTCGCTGCGCTCGCAATGACAACGGGTGGCGTCCAAGTGCCCTTTTGAGACAACCTCCCCGCGCCTGCCGCGTTGTCACAAAGGTGGTGCCAAACTCAACGGGAAAAAATCAAAAAAGAAAACCCACCCGCTGGGCGAGCGACGGGCTTAAATCCCCTTCGGTGAGAAACCCTTCTCTGGACATTATCCTTCACGGTTAGAAAAGAAAAAACACTTGACTTTGACAAAAATAGGACGCATGAATATCATTGATTTATCTAAACCGACTGGAGGAAAGGAATCATGAAGAAGACGGTTACGATCTTGGCTGTGTCGGCGTGCCTGTTGGTATCTCTATTTGCGACAGGTGTGTCTAATGCGAAGGACTTCTCCGAACAATCGGAATTACTACGGAGCTATTCACGGTATGAGCAAATTCTTACAACACCGGCGGGTTTCTCTGCCGAACAGCGGAGTTTGCTGGCGCTGACACTGGCTGCTGCAGAGTCACAAGCAACTGACGCCGTGGAGTTTCAGTCGGTGTACCGTCAGGCGAGCTTAGTTACAACGTATTTACTGATGTCGGACACGAGCTACACTTGGGAAACGGTCGAATGGGTAAACAATCACCGGTTGACATACACTTACGGACCTGGTGATCGTCTTGCCGAGCAGATCGCACAAGAATGGAACCAGGTGGAGTGGGTCAATACCGACAAGCATCTTTACGCTTATGATGGCAACGGCCGGCTTAGCACTTCGACTTCGCAGGAATGGGATACGGATCATTGGGTGAATGTGACTCTGATGACTTACACGTATGACGGCAGTGGTAATATGATCGAGTTTCTCGGACAAAACTGGGAGGGAGGAGCCTGGGTCAATTTCATGAAGACGACTATGACCTTTTCAGATGGGCATGTCGCGACCTCGACCACGCAAAGTTGGCAGACCGGCGTATGGGTAAACGCAACTAAGATAATCTACACGTACGACGGCAGCGATCATCTAACGGAAATGCTCTTCCAGGTCTGGCAGGGTGGCGCCTGGGTCGATCAGACTCGGACAACCTATACCTATGACGGCAATGGTCAAGTAATCGAGAGCGTGACTCAAACATGGCAAGGCGGTGCCTGGGTCAACACTGTGAAGAATGAGTACTCCTATGATGGTTCCGGTAATGAGATTCTGGACGTTTACTCGATGTGGGAAGGCTCCGCCTGGCTGGCGATCGAAGCTGACACGTCTAAGTACTCCGGCGGCTACCTTGTCGAGGAGGTACGGAATAATATCATGCTCGCTCAAGTGAACAGAACCCAGTACACTCATGATGCCCATGGTAACGTGATTGCTGAGCTTGACCAGGTGTGGCTTGCCAGCGCCTGGGTCAATGAATCGCGGAGTGTATACGTCTATGAACCGTCACTGGCGGTACGGATCGATAATGAAGAGCTGCCGTCGGTGTTCGAGTTGAGTCAGAACTACCCGAATCCATTCAATCCGACGACGGTGATTCGATACAGCTTATTCACAGGCGCGCAGGTCGAGATCACAGTCTTCAATGTACTCGGGCAGAAAGTAACAACGCTGGAGAATGGTGTTCAACCGGCAGGAGTGTATGAGACGACCTGGGATGGTACTGATGGATTTGGACGCGCCGTAACCAGTGGTGTTTACTTTTATCGCATCAAAGCGGGTGACTACAACGAGACTCGGAAGATGATGTTGCTCAAGTAACGCGAAGCAGATACGGCACCTCTCATTGTGCGTGGTGTGCCCCCTGGTGCACCACGTATTGGTTGAACCCAGCCATAGGTCACGACTTCTTGATGCGTGACAATTCAGCATTTGTGCGTGACAATCGTCCTCGCCTGCTGTGTTGTTACAAAGGTGGTGCCGAACTCAACGGGAAAAGGCACAAAAGAAAACCCATCCGCTGGGTAGGCTACCGGCTGTTATACAGGTGTCAATAGCCCGCATAAATGAAAGGATAAGAACATGACGACTACGCCCCGCCAACTGAAATCCTTGTATGAGCAAGGGCAGAATATTAGCGCACTCCTGCGTGAGGAAAAGGGATGTCAACACAACACGGAAGAGATCATTGAGACCGCCTACGACATGCAGACAGGAAGTTATATCGCCGCAATGGAAAATGCAGAATGTGCAAAGCACAAAAAAGATTACACATCAGAGATAGCCAAGACAGTTCTCTCATTATGCGACCCGAGGTCAATACTGGAAGCTGGTGTGGGCGAAGCCACCACTCTTTCCGGCGTGTTGCAACATTTGAAAACCGAGGCCAGCAGTTTTGGGTTTGATTTGAGCTGGTCAAGAGTTGCATATGCAAGACGTTGGCTTCAAAGTCAAGGTGTGCCTAATTCGACCCTGTGTACAGGGAGTCTCTTACACATTCCCTTCGCTGACAATTCCATTGATGTTGTTTATACCTCACATTCGATAGAACCTAATGGCGGAAATGAAGAACCGATTTTGCAAGAGTTATTTCGAGTCACCAGAAAATTCCTGATATTACTGGAACCTGGCTACGAACTTGCCAGCGATGAAGCAAGACGGAGAATGGATTCTCATGGATATTGTAAAAACCTGAAAGGCATAGCTGACTATCTTGGTTACGACGTTCTCGAGCATAAGCTTTTACCCTTTACTCCAAACCCGCTTAATCCAACCGCAATAACGATTATCAAGAAAGACGAAGACGCTGCGCCTCCGTCGTACATTCTTGCGTGTCCCAAGTTCAAAACACCGTTGGAAGAGATGGGGGACATGTTATTCAGTCCAGAAGCACTGGTGGTCTATCCAATTGTCGGGGGCATCCCTTGTCTAAGGATTGAGAACGGCATTATTGCAAGTAAGTATGAAGAAGTCATGGGGGCGGGCTAACAAGGCGCTGCACCTGACCGCTATTCCGCTACGCTCCATTGCCGCCGGTGAGCTTTATCGTTAGGCGCAGCAAAAAGAGGAGGTAAGAATTATGGCGAATCGAATCTATGTGGCTCTCCTTATAATGATATGTGCGTGGTGTACCCCCTGGTGCACCACGTATTGGTTGAACCCAGCCGTAGATACCGTGTCTCAAGTC
>JAGLUH010000236.1 GCA_023134875.1 Candidatus Zixiibacteriota bacterium | reverse complement strand
CATATCACTCCTTGCCAATGCTCGGCTTTTCCATAAACATTCTTGCTATCACTATAGGCCGGTCAATGTAACCTGTCAAGCGGCGAAAGCAGCCACTCTCGAAAACGAGTGAGCGCCTGGCCCCGATGGGAAACCCTGTTCTTCTCTTCGGCGGTCATCTCCGCAAAGGTCTTGTTCGCCGGCGGATAGAAAAATATCGGATCGTAACCAAAACCATTCTCGCCGCAGTTTTCCTCGGTAATCAAACCCTCGGCCACGCCCTCCAACAGCTCATCGCCGCCGGCATAACTGACCGCAATCACCGTAACAAACCGAGCCCGGCGCCTTTCCCCCCTGATGCCTTCGAGAGCAGCCAGCAGTTTGCGGTTGTTGTCAGCGAAGGAACAGCCCTCACCGGCAAAGCGTGCCGACATTACGCCGGGAGCGCCGTTGAGATACCCCACCTCCAGGCCGGTATCATCGGCAACGGCAGGAATACGGTACTTCTGAAAAATCGCGCGCGATTTTATCAGCGCATTTTCGGCCAACGTCTGGCCGGTTTCAGGAACGTCGGGGAAGTTAGAGAAATCAGCTTTGCTGAAGATTTCGATTTCCAGGTCGGCGAGCAATTGCGATATCTCCCTGATCTTGTGCTGGTTGTTGGTTGCCAGTATCAGACGATCAAATTTCATCGCTGCATTCCTCAGAGGTCTATCGGCCACTGCCGTACTCGCTCTGATGGCCGCAGTTCCGCCGCCGTGACCCAGAAGCCCCGTTCTTTCTCGTAATAGAAGACGCTTTTGGTCATTCGCAGCGAGAAGCTGTCCAGCAGATCGATCTGCAGGCGATAGATGCCATTGCGAAATGACGGGTTGACTTCTATGATTCCCATCTTGTCAACTTTCTCTTCCCAGCCCGGCGCATTCTCATCCAGGTACCGGCGAAACGCTATCGCCTGGGGTAGCGTTTCGAGGTTGTCGACTACCGGCATTTGCGCTACCGCCCGACGGAGACCCTCCGCCAGCCGGTTAATCGGTTCATCCGCCGACACCTTACGGGAGAGGCTGTCCGCCAAATAGAAAAGCTGCCACTGAATCTGGTTGGTGAGGGCGATTTGCGCGTCAGCACAGGCCAGCGCCAGGAAACCGAGAACGATCTCGCGGAAATGCTGGGGCGAGCGGAACTGACCGCCCGCTGCTGTTACAAGAGCGCTGAAGCGTTGAAGCGGATTATCCAGGAAAGCGATTCCCGTAGCCCTGGCGGGCAGGTAGAATACCTTCACCGGAAGGCGAGGATACCGGTTTAGTTCGGTGATCTGAAGCGATAAAACGGAATCGAGATCAAGACGGAAATCACTCTTCTCTACCAGGGGAAAGGTAGTATAACCCTTGATTCGGGCCAGCTCGCTCACCTCAGCGCGATGCCACTCAATTATCTCGGCAATCAGTTCCGGAGCAAGGGAGTCTCGTTTGATGATTTCCTTCTGCTCTGTCAGCCACTCGACGGCAAGTTTATCCTGATGCTTCGGTTTCGGCACCAGGCTTTTGAGAATCGAATCGGCGCAGGCTTCCGAAAAGACAGCCTCTTCCTGGTTCCCCTGCCGACTGCCGCAATCGGCTACAGTCAATAGAAGCATTAGAATAGTGCATACCACCGGCATCAACACTCTGATAGGAGAAACTGGTCTCATTTTATTTCCTTTTGCAGCGGCTTGCTAATACTTGTCAATATCAATTCTCATAACATTCTTGATTTCCTCACCCAGAAAATGCCTTGCTGTGTGGGCGAACTGATCGGGTATATCGGAAACATAAAACCGATGGCTGCCACTTTTTTTGGCCGGGTTCAGTTGCTTCGCGGCTGTCAGATGGTTCTTGACCTCACGAGCGGTCTCGATGGCAGAGTCAATCAGTGTGATGTCTTCACCCAGCACCTGCCGGATTATCCCTTTGAGCAGGGGATAGTGAGTACAACCGAGTACGAGTGTATCGATACCATTGCTGCGAAAGGGGCTGAGATAGTCCTCGGCAATCAGGTAGCTGGCCTGGCGGTCAAGGTAACCCTCCTCGATCAGGGGCACAAACAGGGGACAGGCCATGCTGAAGACCCTTACTTTGGGATCGAGACACTCAATCGCCTTGGCATAGGAGTTAGAGTTGATCGTACCCGTTGTGCCGATGACACCAACGATACCGTTTCGGGTTGTCGCCACCGCGCTTTTTGCGCCTGGTTCGATCACGCCGAGTATCGGGAGATCATATTCCTCCTGCAAGCGGTCGAGAGCAATCGCTGACGCGGTGTTACAGGCGGCCACGATCATCTTGACATCCTGCTCAATAAGGAAATTGATATCCTGCCTGGAGAAACGAGTAACGATTTCTTTGGAGCGGGGGCCGTACGGGTAGCGACCGACATCGCCGAAATAAATAACATCCTCGGCGGGCAGCAGGTTGAACAGCTCGGTGGCGACTGTCAGCCCTCCTAGACCGGAATCAAAAACCCCTATCGGACTATCGGGAGATGGCATTTATCTCCTTCTCCCTGTCGTAAAGCTCGGCAAAGTGGACGATGCCCTGATAGATGCTCTCGGTGATCGCCTGCCGGAAGTCCGCCTGCCCCAGCAGTTTTTCTTCGACCTTATTGGAAATAAAAGCGCACTCTACCAGCACCGACGGCATATTGACCCGATTCAGCACCGCAAAACCAGCCTGGTTGATACCGCGTGACTTGATGTTGAGACGCGCCTGTAAGCACCCTTGAATAATCTCCGCCAACTGTCTTGACTGATGCACATACTCTGTCTGCAGCAAATCCATCACGATGAAATCAAGGTCCTTGTTACCAGAACTGGCTTCGGGCAACTCCAATTGAAAATCGGAATTCTCCAGCAACTCGGTAACCCGGGCTTCATCATTGGTAGCCGCCGCCAGAAAAAAGGTCTCGCAGCCATTGGCCTTGCGCTTCTTTGAGGAGTTGACATGTATGGAAACAAACAGATCACCCCTGGCATCATTGGCAATAAGAGCGCGCTGTTCCAGTTCTACTGTCATATCTTTTCGGCGTGTCAAAACCGGTGTGAACCGGAGGTCGCGGTCAAGCAGTTCCTCAAGCCTGAGGCTGATGTCAAGGACAACGTCTTTCTCCCTGAGACCACCCTTACCGACCGCACCGTCATACCGACCGCCATGACCGGCGTCGATAACAATGATATCAATCGCGTCATACTCTTTCGGTTGCACGTCGGCAAAACCCTCAAGCTCCTCCGGCTCGAATTCCAAATCTTCAATCGATATCTGGATGCGATGCGGAGCGGCGGCATAATTGTGATGGTACTCTTTGACCTTACCGCGCATCTTAATCGACACCTGCGCCGAATTCTCGAACTGGAAGGCCCTGATGCGACGAACCTGGGGCAACGACCGACGGCGGGCGATTTGGTCGATATCAACGGTGCCGCCGATGATCGTTACATTGATCCAGTTGCCCTCCGTTACGAAAACATCATACTCCAATCGTTCCGTCAGCACTATCTCCAGCAGGATGCCGTTCAGTTTCTGCTCGACGGTAACACGGACGATGCTGTTGCCAGAACTGGTGGCAACCAGCGCTCGCTGGCGTCGATCATAAACCAATACTTGGCCCAGAATATCCTCAAGAAGACGCAGGCTCTCATCGACCGGCAGATAGATGTCATCAACATAATAAATGGGTGGATAAATCAGGTGACGTAATTCACTATCGCGGAGAAAAAAAGGATTGGCCAATTGAAAAGAAAGCCGGTGACTGGCGAGATCAACCTCCAGCCTGTTTTCCGGCGCGAGCCATTTGCAGGTTCCGCCAATAACGTGGAAGAAATCGCTGGCGGAGAAGTAGTCAATGTTTCCTGCGGTGGTTTTGCGGATCGGCTGCTTGTCGCCATATCCTTCCAGAAATATGGTGTCAGCCTGAAGCGAGGCTGAAACAAGGGCTATAAAAAAATACAGACGAAGTAGCTTCATTTTGAGATTATACCGGCTCGCTAATGCCGGCGTTCCTTCAGTTTACGGTCAATCTCCCGCTTGGCATCACGTTCGCCGATCGCCTGGCGTTTATCATAGGCTTTCTTCCCCCGCGCCACTGCCAGTTCCAGCTTGGCCACTTTGCCGAGGAAGTATATTTTCAGAGGAACCAGAGTAAGTCCTCGTTCCGCCGTACGCGCATAGAGCTTCTTCAATTCCCGCTTGTGCATAAGGAGCTTGCGTTTGCGAGTCGGGTCGTGATTCTGGATATTGCCCTGCTCATAGGCAGAGATGTGCATATTGTATAGATAAAGCTCCCCCGCTTCAATGATGGCATAGCTGTCCTTGAGTTGCGCCTTGCCCTGGCGGAGTGATTTCACCTCAGTGCCGACCAGCGCAATCCCCGCTTCAACAGTTTGCAAGATATGATAATCATGCCGCGCCTTGCGGTTCTGCGTGATCAGCTTGTACTTCTTTTCCTTCTCCTCCATAGCAATGATAATATAGCAAGCCAATATGATGCACAAATCAAAATTGCAGCTTTCCTTGCGATCAGCCGCCGGCAGTGCCGGGTTTTGCTTGACTTCACCAGCCGGCGGGGCATATTTGGCTGACTATGTATTTGACAACTCACCCTGTTGCTGCGTCATTGGCAATGGAATGAAAACGCTCAGCATCAGTTCCCTGATCCTTTTCTTTCTGGTGATCGCCGTCACACCAGGCGATGCGGCGACCCTCGCAGGATATGTTTTCGACAAGGATACCGATCAACCTCTGAAAGACGTTACAGTCAGTATCTCCAGAACATCGCTTAGAACCAGCACCGATACGGAAGGTCATTTTGAGTTTGCCGGCATTGAGGGGGGTATCTATAATATCGAAGCGCGGCTGGCAGGTTACCATGACGGCATCATCAAACGCCTGCGGCTGGGAAGCAAGCAAAGCCTTACTATTGAATTCAAACTGAAGTCGACAGTACGGCTTGAACCGGAAGAGAAGGCCGAGAGGAGAAAGCCTTTCCGCACCGGCAGGCTGGTCGGCAAGGTAATCAACCAGGAGACAGGTGAGTCGCTGCCCGGCGCGACGATCAAGATCAAGGAACTGGCGATGGCAACCGCCGCCGATGCCACGGGCAGGTACAAGATCATCGGCATCAAGCCGGGTCGTTACAGCATCGAAGCGCTCCTGATCGGCTACAAGCAGGTGAAGAACTACGCGGTGGAAATCTATGCGGGCGAAACGACCACCCTTGATTTCACGCTGGAACCGACGGTATTGCCTCTCGGCACCGAGGTGATCGTCCATGGCGAACGTCCTCTGATGGACCCGACAACGCCGACGGCGATCCGGTCGATTCAGCCGGGCGAACTGAAACGCGGCCCGGCGCGTAGCCTGTCCGAGATCATTCAGGAACTGCCCGGTGTGGTGGAGATCGACGAGGAGCTGCATATTCGCGGTGGCCGCACCTACGAGACTCAGTTCATGGTAGACGGTGTTTCCATCACCGACCCCCTGATTCGCAAGGGTTTCGGTCACTCGCTCAATGCCAACACCATTCGCGAACTCAATCTCTACTCCGGCGGCGCCAACGCCGAGTTCTATGGCGCTACTTCGGGAGTGGTGGAAATCATCACCAGGGAAGGACATGACAAATTCTCCGGTTCGGTGATCTACAAGAACGATCACTTGTTTAGCTCTTCCGGTTTTAGCACCGATTTGGTGGAACTGACCTTTTCCGGACCGGAACCAATTACCTCGGCACTGATCAACAAGACCGGATTGCCGGGCGAGGCCTACTTCTTCTGGTCGGGCAATTTCCTGCTGACCAATACCTTCCTTCCCTATTCGCACGATCTT
>JAGLUH010000235.1 GCA_023134875.1 Candidatus Zixiibacteriota bacterium | reverse complement strand
ACGATGTTCAAGCTGACCTGGAAACTAACGCCACTGGTGAAGTTCTCCTTCGCCCATTCCCAGGCGGCGACAATTAATCAGGACCGCAGCATCCTCCAGACCAGAATACGCACGATAGACTACTCCTACGGTTACCCTTTCGAGTACCAGAACATCCTTGATACTTACAACACTTTTACCAAGGAATCCAACCAGCAGACCCTGATACTCGATTACCGGATATCGCTCGCCAAGCAGCTGCGCGTGACGGTGGCGCGTTTCTTTACGACGTTACACTCTGATGTTCGCGGCAAGCATTGGACTGAATATGAGGAACCGATCGATGACCAGCCTGATATCTTTGAAATCTCTGAGGACAGCTCCTATTTCACTATTGAGCAGGGTGATGGTTTCTGGGATTCCGGTGACGGCGACAGTTGGTATGATCATTACATAGAGAATTACACCTTCAAAACAACCTACCAGACCGAGGTGGAGCCGAACTACACGATCAAACTGGGCGCCCAGACGGAGCACCAGACAATCCAGGTACTTGACATCTACAAACCGTGGCTGGGTGAATCCGGCTTCGGTCTTAATTATGATGCTTACCAGGCAAAACCGTCGACCTACGGCGCCTTTGTTCAGAACAATATCAACCTGCAGGGGATGGTTTTTGATTTCGGCGCTCGTTATGATGTCTGGTTTCCGGGCAAGTACGCTGAAGAGGCTCTCGCCGCCGACAGTATATCCCCCTTGACTGAAGCGATTCGAGATGAATTTGAAGAGGAAACCGCGGTGGTTTTCGGTCGCCGCGCCCGTGGGATCATCTCCCCCCGTTTCGGTATCGCCAACCTGCTGACCCGCAATCTCACCCTGTTCGGTTCCTACTCCCGTTTTGCGCGCAAGCCGCCGCCGCAGTACGTTTACGCCAAGCTGTATACGCCGTCCCAATCAGCCTACCAGTTATTCGGCAATCCGGCGCTCGATTTCGAGAAGGTAACCAATATCGAAGTGGGCATGAAGTATCTGCCGAACAAAAAAAGCGCGATCGGCATATCGGCCTATATCAAATACATCCAGGACTATATCGCCGCGACGATAGTCGCACCCGATCCTCGCTTTCCGGATGAGACCTTTTTCCTCTATTTTAATCTAGACTATGCCACCAGCCAGGGGGTGGAAATCGAGTATATTCACAAATACTCCGACGTGGTGCAGCTCTCCGCCAACTGCGCTTTCAGCAAGGCGAAGGGGGAACGCTCGCTGCCGACCGATATCCTGCGCGGCTTGAAAACCCGCTCCGAAGGGGAAATCTACAATGAGGTATCGTTTGACTGGGACAAACCGTGGCAGTTTGTCGTCAAGACCAATATCAACGCTCCCCGCGATCGTCGCATCTATTTGCTGGGAGTGCCGCTACTACGAGATTGGAACCTCAGCCTTAAGTTTTGGGGACAGGCGGGCAAGAGGTACACTCCTTATGAAGAGACAACTGATGATTTTGGGTTCCAGGTCTTTATGCCGACCGGCGAGATCAACTCGAAGCTGGGACCCTGGTGGAATGGATTGGATATATCATTCCAGAAGTACTTCCGGCTGGGCAGGATTGATCTAACCCTTTACTTCGAGGGCACAAACCTGCTCGATCACAAAAACGCCACTCTGATCAATCCCCTGACCGGCAGGGAATATCGGCAGGGAGATACGATCCCGCGCGGCGGCAACCTGTTTGAACTACCGCCCCCTTCCTACCGGCTGCCGTTATGGGATAACCCAACCAAGTATCTCAGTCCGCGTCAGTTGAAACTGGGAGTGGGGGTGAGTTTCTAAATGAGGCGTTTCTATCATCCGCCGGTATTGGCAATCGTGATTCTGCTGGCGAGCTTGATAACGGGTTGCGGCGACAAACTCGATCTGCCGGAGTTGCCAACCCCAAACTACAGCCCTGTTGCCGATACCTCCTATATCCAAATCAGTCCGGTCTGGACTCAAGCCGGTGGCATACCCTATGACTCCCCTCATGACGTCTATGTCGGTTACGACCAATTCATTTATGTCTGCGATACCGGCAACGATCGGGTGGTTAAACTGGACCTCAACGGCACGCTGATCGAGTCTTACCAGATGGTTCATCCGGTGGCGGTAACCCAGGATCGCGGTCTCGACCTGATTGCCGTTGCCGGTGACTATATGAAAATCGCGACGATCGATGACTCCACTTCGGATACCACCCACTATGGCAATTCGCTTTACCGGCGGCGTTATCTTGGTGGTGACGGTTTCATGCGTGTCTGGACAGCGCCGTCGCCCTACGCAATCAGCATCAAGCCGCCGCAATTCGAAACTGTTTTCCTGGAGGCGGAATTCTGGGGCGTCGCCGCTTCAATCGATCCCGACAAGGAGTACTACATCGCTGATTTCGCGAAAAATCGGATTCTTCGCTTCAGCGCCGACGATATCCCCATCTCACCGCCTATCGTCGAAGCGGGTCTGGGAATCGGTCTCACCACTTATCCCTGGGATTTATATACCTATGAGATTGTCGGCCGGCCCTATCTTGCCTACGCGCAGGCGGCGGGTAATTACGGCGCTCAGATACTAAGCCTTCCTCACGGTGTTCCCATCTACGGCGACACCGCCAGCCTGCCGGAACTGGTGAGAATGAGCGCCAATGCCAGGAAGCAGATCGTAGTGGATGAGTTCTCCAACTACTTTGTCCTGCTCAGCAAGTTCTCACCCTACACCGGCTACAACCGATACCTGCTGAAGTTCAATCGTTACGGCGAGCAGGTGCTTGAATTCGGCACTTACGGCAGCGGAGAAAAACAGTTCAACAACCCGCGCGGCTTGGCCTACAAGGATGGGATTCTCTATGTCGCCGACACCGGCAATGACCGGATCATCCGTTTCCAACTAGCTACTGACATCCAGTACTAACATACTCGTCGCTATCCCCGTCTCCACAACTCTGCCATGCCCGATCGAACAGCCCAAGAGTTTTCCCTTGCATTTCCGCAAGTGAATCGTATATTCCCGACGCCCGCTTGGGGATAGTTGCTGCCGAAGTGGTGGAACTGGTAGACGCGCTGCGTTCAG
>JAGLUH010000234.1 GCA_023134875.1 Candidatus Zixiibacteriota bacterium | reverse complement strand
TCTCAAAGAGAGACTGGTGGAGAATCCCAGAGCTTATCGCCATGCCGTCAAAGAGCTGACGGATTATTTTGGCGGCAGGCAGGTGAACTTCACTTTCCCGTTCAACCTGATCGTTTCAGGCTTCGACCGGCGCGCACTGCTGGCATTGTCGCGTGTCAAGTATGGCAGTACTTTGTCATATCAGGAATTGGCTAACCGTGCTGGTTCAGCCAGAGCTGCTCGTGCCGCCGGTGGCGCCTGTGCCCGGAATCCGCTGCCGCTTCGGATACCATGTCATCGGGTACTCAAAGCGGATGGGACAATTGGCGGCTGGAGCGGTCTTCCCGGCCTGAAAGAAAAACTGCTTAAGCTGGAAAAAGTAATCTTCAAGAGTAAAGGAAGTAGATGATGGATCCGCGTATCGACAAACTTGCTGAGGTGATGATCGATTACTCGATCAAGGTAAAGAAAGGCGACCTGTTCAAGATTCAGGGGCCGTATTTGGCGCTGCCTTTGATGAAGGCGGTTTACCGCAAGGCTCTTGAGAAAGGTGCTCATCCCTACGTCGACATTATGACCGACGAAATCAACGAGATATTCTTCAAGCACGCCTCCGACGAGCAACTTACTTATATCCCCGAAATCCGTAAGCTGGAGATCGAGAAGATAACCGCCTACCTGCATATCTGGGGTGCGGAAAATACCAGGTATCTCACCAATACCGATCCGCAGCAGCAACGAAAAGCGCAGCAGGCGCGCAAGGATCTTATCCAGACTTATTTCCGGCGGACGGCGAGCAAGGAGTTGAGTTGGTGTGGCACGCTTTTCCCCAACAACGCGATGGCGCAGGATGCCGAGAAATCCCTGACTGAGTTTGAGGATTTTGTCTACAGTGCCGGTCACTGCGATGATGATGATCCGATCAGTTTCTGGCGGGAGTTCTCTGGGGAACAGCAGAAACTGTGCGACCGTCTTGATCAGATATCCACCTTCCATATCAAGGCTGATGGCACCGACCTGAAGATGAGCGTCAAGGGTCGCAAATGGATCAACTGTGACGGGCAACAGAACTTTCCTGATGGTGAAGTATTCACCGGGCCGATTGAAGACAGTGCTAACGGGCATATTACCTACACCTATCCCGCCTGCCACCAGGGGCGCGAAGTTGAGAACGTGCGTTTGACCTTCAAAGACGGCCTGGTTACCGATTTTCAGGCGGGCAAGAACTACGAGTTCTTAAAGCAGATGCTTCAGATGGATGACGGCGCTAAACGTATCGGTGAGATCGCTGTCGGCACGAACTACAATATCACGACCTTCTCCAAGAACATCCTCTTTGACGAGAAGATCGGCGGTACCTGTCATCTGGCAGTCGGCAACTCGATACCTGAATCGGGCGGCAAGAATGTCTCGTCGCTGCATTGGGACATGATCTGCGACCTGCGTCACGGCGGCGAAATCTACGCCGACGACGAACTGATCTACAAAGACGGCCACTTCCTCCCCGGCTTCGCGGAGTAGGAAACCCGACAATCAGTCAGCGTGTAGATGCCGTCTTTCATGTCAAAGAGCAAATAAAGAGGCTTAATCCGGATTAACCGGCATAAAGCGGAGCAACCGGCGACAGGGACGTTAAGTCTCGGCAGTCAGTTTGTCGGGTTTCGCGCTCCGTCCGGCAGTTACCGGACTTCACTGGGAACCCGATCTACAGGAGCCTACGCTTCCGTGACTGGCAAGTTGCAGCGGTAGTTGCCCGGGCTATTACTTTAGATACCGTTTCGCCGCAACCGTG
>JAGLUH010000233.1 GCA_023134875.1 Candidatus Zixiibacteriota bacterium | reverse complement strand
GGCCTAGGTTTCCGCGAGTCTTTCCCGCACCAGGCTGGCCCGCGCGACATCTCGTTGTGAAGCGCCCAAAGTCTCGCCCACGTATTTCTGCAAATGCGCCGGCTGGGTCAGGAGCAATAGTTCGTTAATCGTGCGCAGCGGCACTCGATCAAACAACTCCAATGCTCCGCCGAGCCGCAACGCCGAGAAGAGATTCATCGTCTCTTCCGACGTCAGCACCCGCGCATGTCTCAATATACCATACGCACGCCAGACCTTATCGGCGATCTCATCCCTGGCATCCGCCACCAGGCGCTCACGAGCCTTGTTTTCAAATTCTATAATCTGCCGGGTGATTTTCTCCAGCGATTCGGCTATGTCATGCTCAGAACGACCGAGGGTCGTCTGATTGGAAATCTGGGTTAGGTTGCCCCAGACATCGGATCCCTCACCATAGAAACCACGTACCACCAAACCCAGTTTGGTAATATGGTCGATGACCGAGTCGATCTCCTTGGTCAGCACCAGGCCCGCCAGATGAATCAGGATTGAGGCGCGCATGCCGGTGCCGACATTGGTGGGGCAGGAGGTTAGGAATCCGAAATCGGTATCGTAGTCATAATCCAAAGTTGTGGCCAGTTCTTCATCAATCCCGGTCGCACGCTTTAGAACCTCACTGAGCGAGAGACCGGAACCCAGCGTTTGCACCCGCAGATGATCCTCTTCGTTGACCATGATCGCCGTGGCCTCATCGGTGCCTATATAGACGCCTGAAGGCGACTCGGGCTGAATGAACTCGGGTGAGATCAAATGTCGCTCAATTAAGAAGTTGCGATCCAGATCATTGACCTCGGCCGAACGATAGAAACCGCCACTTTCCAGCAGCGGACTCTTCTCAATCGCGGTCGCCACGAAACTGACTACCTGTTCGCGAGTCGAGTTGTCGGCATAGATCGGATAGGTCAGACCTTTGAGGTTGCGAGCCAGACGCACCCGTGATGAAAGCACAACTGAGGGTTCTTCACCACCGGCGCGCAGCCAATTGCCGATCTTGCCATTCATCTGCTCAAACATGGCTCGACTCCGCATTCTCTTTGACTTCTTTAATCATGTCGCGAATCTGTGCGGCACGTTCATATTCTTCATTGGCAATAGCCCGTTTTAGCTCATCTCGCAGTCGCGCTTCCTCTTTGAGCGGCTCCATCACCTCGCCGGCACTATTGTGGCGCTTGCCGCGATGGAGATTAGAACCATGGATCTTGCGCAACAAATCGGCAAGCGGTTGGCGAAAGGCCTGATAGCAATAACCGCAACCCAGCTTGCCGGTCTTGGTGAACGTCTCATAACTGAGTTTGCACTCCGGACAGAACGCCTCCTCTAGTTCTTTGCTGACATTGGTCAGACTCTCGGAGACCATCGAGGAGAGGAATTCGCCGAGCGGGAAGGGGACATTCTTCAGAGGGTTCTCAAATCCCCGTCGATCCGCGCAAGTTTGGCAGAGGTTGAGCACCACCTGTTGCTTATTGACAATCTGCGACAAGTGAATCGTCGCTTCGTTCTTGTTGCAATCCTGACACAGCATAAAAACTACGCTCTCCCTAGCAATTGACCGGCCACCATCTGATAGGTGGTTCCGGCGCGATCAGCCAGTGACATGTCATGCGTGGCGACGATGACCGTCAACTCATGTTCGCGATTGAGGCGGTCCAGCAACTCATGCAAATCGACGGCGGTTTTGCTATCCAGATCGCCGGTTGGTTCATCCGCGATCAGTAGTCGCGGTTCACCGGACAGAGCCCGCGCCACTGCCACCCGTTGCCGCTCCCCTCCAGAGAGTTGGGCTGGTCGGTGGGTCGTCCGCTCTGCCAAGCCTACCTCATCCAGCAGTTTTAACGCCCGACTCCGGCTTTT
>JAGLUH010000232.1 GCA_023134875.1 Candidatus Zixiibacteriota bacterium | reverse complement strand
GCCGAGAAAAAGCGCTCGGTTACGCTTATCGATCTTGATCCTCAATCGCAGGCAACCACACATTTTCGCCTCGACGAACAGGGTGTCGGCACCACGGTATTCGACGTCATGCTGGGCCGTCAGCTCACGCTTGAGCAGGCATGTGTGCCGCGCAGCGACAAGCTCAAGGTTGTGCCGTCCAAGCTCCTCACGCACGACGGTGAGACCGAACTGCTCATGCAGCCGCGGCGTTTGTTTCGCCTCAAGGATTCGCTTGAATCCATAACCAGGACAACAGACTATGCGATCATCGACTGTCCGCCTAACCTGGGGCTGTTGACCTACAATGCGTTGCTTGCATCCAATGCCGTGCTGCTCACGGTGGAGACGAGTTTTCTTGCCCTGCATGGCGTGAGTCGCTTGCTGGAGGTCATCGACGAAATTCAGCGCAAGCACAACCACACGCTGGGGCTCATGGCGCTGGCGACGATGTACGACACGCGCACGCGTTACGCGCAGGAGGTCCTCGACGATATGCGCGGCTATTTCAGAAAACAGATGCTCAAGACGATCATCCGCAGAAACGTGCGTCTTACCGAGGCCGCATCCATCGGTTTGCCGATAAACGAATATCGTCCGTCATCGTACGGCGCGATGGACTACATTGCCCTGGCAAACGAAATTGACCGCATGGTTCGTCCCAAGGTCATCAAGGCGCGCGATTTAAAGAAATTTGTATAATATGAAAACTTTCGACCATCTCCTGCTGCTCGGCCTTCCTGCCGGCGGTAAATCTGAATTCGTCGATTTCATGAAAAATCAATCGCGTGACGTACTTGCCAAGCGCTATCACCTTGGCCAGTTTGAACAGATCGACGACTTTGTCTGGCTCTGGGAGAAGTGCATCGAGGATGATCTGTGGGAGGAAGTGGGCAGGGGGCGGTTGTTTTCCACGAAAGACGGCCCCAACTATTCCATCACCGATGGCGATCTCTACAAGTTTTTTACCGAGTGTTTCAATCGTGAAATTCCAAAATCGTATCTCTCGCGTCCCGAGTTCTACGAAGACGGAACGCTCATTATCGAGTTTTCGCGCGGCGGCGATAACACGTACGACTATACGCTGAACAGGCTCAAGCCGGAGATCCTCGAGCGAGCCGCCATTTTCTACGTTCAGGTGATGCCCGAGGAGTCGCGGCGGCGCAACGAGGCGCGCTATCAGGAAAAGCTTGCACATTCGATTCTGGCGCATAAGACGCCCGATGAGGTGATGGACAAGTTCTATCCGCATGATGACTGGGAGGCGTATACCAAAGGCGCGCCGAGCGAGGTGCTTGTGTGCAATGGTGTGAAGGTACCGTTCGTCACCATGAACAATGAACCGGAGAGCACGGATAATGAAGTGCTGGCCGAGCGGTATGGCGATGCGCTGGATATTCTTTGGAAGTTGTACAATGAATTGAAGCAGTGAAGAGTGACCCCAGCCATGCGGCGGGGCAAGAGTGTGAAGAGTGAAGGGGAAAAAGCAGTGAAGGGCAAACGCCTGATGCTGTAGGTTTTTTCTCTTCACGCTTCACTCTTCACACTTCACGATGATCATCGTGTTATATAGATAATGAAAGTGGCAAGGAACCATGAACACAACATTTGAGCACCTATTCGTATTGGGCCGTCCTGCCGGGGGTAAGTCTGAATTTTTAGACATGCTCATGAAGATGCAGGACGTGGAACGTGCGCGGCGCATGCACATCGGTACCATGGTCGTCATGGACGACTTTGTATGGC
Organism: Candidatus Zixiibacteriota bacterium; assembly: GCA_023134875.1. Classification (GTDB taxonomy): domain Bacteria; phylum Zixibacteria; class MSB-5A5; order CAIYYT01; family CAIYYT01; genus JAGLUH01. The sequence continues at coordinate 333 of JAGLUH010000232.1, read as the reverse complement.
TATGGGAGAAATTTGAAGAAGATGACATGTGGGAGGCTGTGGGCAAGGGGAGACTTCATTCCAAACGCTCCGGCCATGGTTACGTGTTGGGCGATGCGACGTTGTTTGATTTTCTTATCGCCAAGCTCAATCTCACCGTGCAGAAAGCGTATCTCGAGGACGAAGCGTTCTATCGCGATCACACGCTGCTCATCGAGTTTTCGCGCGGCGGCGAAGCGCCTTATCAGCCGGCGCTCTCGCGCTTCGATCCCGCCATCCTGAAGCGCGCGGCCATTATCTACGTCGAGGTGTCCAAGGAAGAATCGCGCCGGCGCAACGAGGCGCGCTATCAGG
>JAGLUH010000231.1 GCA_023134875.1 Candidatus Zixiibacteriota bacterium | reverse complement strand
TTGTTCCCGCTATCAGTTGTCTCTCCCGACTCCCGTTCTAACGAAGCTAATTTGTCTACGGATATCGGTAGCCACTGTGCTACTTCGACTGACAACTGCCAGTGTCTGAATACGATATCAGGCTTAAGACATAAGCGCAAGAGGCTCGCGTGTATTATGTCGAAGCCACCGTTACGCATATCGTCAGCCCCCATTCCCATGAACAGCGGTCTCCAGGTCTTGTAGCGCAAATCCGGGTTGATTCGAAGATGACTCAGCTCTCCTGTCATCCGGAAAACGCCTTGAGATTTGATCGGTAGACCGAGCATTAGATAGCTCCAGCTCACACGACCAGTAAGGACTATGTGCCGCCTTTCGCCCAGGAACCTATAAAGGCCATGCAGAAATGGCCATGCCTGAATCACGCCCTTGACTTCACCGCTGGCCTGACCAAGGTTCAGTACTATAAGCCATCTACTTTTCCTAAGCTGAAATCTCCAGTCCAGACCATACATGTCGATAACATTGAAATACGCGAACTTGAATCCGCCATCCAGTGCCAGAAGCGAATCCAAATTCAAATTCAAATCGCGGAAGCCCACATCCAGCAAAACCTCTTCCTTCTGATATCTGAAATTAGCGGCTTTGTGAGACCACGTACCATAAACGTGGGCCGTATACGTTCCCATTGTAACATCTCCGTAATCAGGTCGGTCTGACACGAACCTGCCTCTGCGAGAACGAAACTCGAGCGATGCGCGATCGCGTACACCAAAAGTAACAGTGACACCAGTAGCATGGGCAGGCACACGCCAGTATAGGTTTCCCCCCTCACTCCTTATCGGTCCGTCTTCCGAATACGGATTGAAGTACAGCTCTGTATACGATGGCAGAGTATAGAACTTGGCACATGATATTCCTACGGCAGTAAACGACAGGGGACGCAGAACAATCGACCCGAATGTTTCCGTTCGCTCATGATCTTTCACCCTGAGTCTCAGGGTACTTGACAGGAATCGTCTGGGGCTTTCGATCGTTAGCTGTGCTTGCGAATACTCTTCGGCGAAGAACACTCTCCCGGACAGACGTCCACCCAGGTTATCATCAGCAGGGAGAGGAGCTGATTCAGGCGCATCATAGTATCCGAACCTGAGATCCCCGTGTGGTCTGATATGAGCCAGCTCAAGGTTCCATTCCACTCCGAGATAACGCACTGAGAACGCGGCATCAATGAAAGACTCTCCCATCTGCCAATGGCTCTTATCACCATTGCTGTAGAGAACCTGAGTTCTGTGCCCGACGTTGGAATAATTAAAGCCAGCCACGATAGTGTCAGTATGAATGAGAAGCATGCAAACGAACAGGGCCAGACTAAGCGGCAGCAACCGGTGCCGGTTCGCCGATTTGCTGCCACTTCCAGCTTTGGTAATGCCAGACCGCTGAATTGAAGTCTGTTCTCCGACAGTCCGAAAATCGCACAAGTTACCATAGATCATCGAAGTACGTAGTATCACAGTCTGCCTTTTTCCAGTCTATACCCAGGTCCCTCACCAAGTCCCTGATTTCAGGATTTGTTAGGTTCGGCATCAGGCCGTTGAACGTCGGATCGGGAAAATCCCAGTCCTCAAATGTGTCAGCCACCCATTCGTAGCATATCCTTACTTGTTCTGGATGTTTATACAATTCTAAATACTGCCACATTCTCTGGGAGGAGTAGCTCCAGGGATCACGGGGGTCACCCCAACCCATAAACTCGACGTCATCCCAACCGAAGACAAACTGCTGACATCCGTAGTCACCAATATACCAATCGCTCAGTTCACCAAGCAGACGATAAAACTCGTCACTATCAGTCTCCGGCAGGTGATTGGAGAACGAACTAGTGTCCCCGCTCCACGTATCCGTGTCGTTCGGTCGTGTCAAACCGTATATGGAATCCATGGCCGCCCAGTACCTGTCACGGCTGAAATACATGCCCGCATACGATTTATAGAATCCGGACATAGCTTCAATTGTTACGGTATAGCTTGGAACGAATCTCTTGGGATTATCCATCGGGTTATTGAAGAACTGATTGATATCGACCAACGTGCTGAATGTATCCGCTTTATCATTGAATACAACTGTCAGCACCCGAGGACCATCAAAGAAGTGCCGATAGCTGATTAACGAATCTCTGATCTCATATAGATCCGACAAATCATGAGGATATACCTGAATCAGATCATTGAACTGGTCAGTTCCAACTTCATTGATCAGACTGTTCAGCGCTGTTTCCAGATGATCGGATGCCTCAAGGATCAGATCGCGGGCGGCTTGCATATGATTCAGCCCGATACCGTCCTGTTTCAGGTCGAGGAAGCCTGAGTTCTGTCGCGCGGCCTCAGTCACACCTACGTCCTGATATGAAACGATGTCAAGATCACGAGAGAAGAAGACACGCAAGCCAGCTTCTGCTGCATAGAGACCTGCCTGGAGTACCTGGAAATCCGATTTATCAAGCTCTATGAAATCCGCCCCCTCGTTCCCCTGCATCTTGGGAGTTACGATAAAGGTGTAATCTGTATCCGCAAGAACATCTGCCATTCTCTGCCGTGAAGCCACAATCTTCGGCAACAACCCGCTCTCAAGAATGGCCTGCAGCTCACTTATCATCGGATCAGAAGCGGCTGCATCTATGGCAGCGTTGTCTATGGACACCAGACTCGGGAGCAGACGGAGAATGTGATCTCCATGTAAAGGTAGTCCATCAACAAACAGAGGTCCCCCACCACCAAATCTGGGGGTCCATTCCAACGGCGGTAACGCATTGAATGTCAGAGTATCATAGACATACTTGAAGCGATCCACGAGATTGTTAAGATCTGGATCCTGCAAGAACAGCATAAGCCCCGTGAAAGCTGATCCGAACTTGGCATCAAGCCCATCGGGATATTGATTTGAAATCCGCAAATAGAGGTTGTGAAGTTCAGTGAAGTCAACATCCCGGGGACGCAGAGTGCTATCAGCATCTTCGATAGTGTTCTCTATCAAATCAAACATCTGGTTGCCGAGAGAGTCGTTTGCAGTGGCGATCAGTACGCTGTAATCATCTCCGTTACCCGGACCATTCAGTTCGGACTCGCCATCACAGGCGATTGTCAGAAGACAGAAGCACGTGGTCACAACCAGGGCAGCAAAAAGAATTACATTAGCATGTTTCATGATTTCCTCCAACTAATCTGTTTGGGTAATCCTCTGGGAATCGTATTTCCCGTCACGAATCAACAATAGTAACTTCCTTGGCTAGCGTCAAGCGAAATATCTGTCCCTGATATCTCGGTAACAGGCATGTATGGAATCTAATCAACCTTTCCGGGCAGTGCTCCCTACAGTGAAGCGTACTATTGCGGTAGCCATCCGCCACCTCCTCACGCTCATACCAATTCTGACCGAGAGGCCGATACTTCCGATATTCGCCGCGATCTGGAGGCTCTACAAGAAGCCGAACTGGTAATGAATGATCACACTGACTATCTACGCACATCACTGCACGGGACATGCCTTGACAGCCTACGAGCGACGGGTATACCGCCACCACCAACATTACGCCAATAGATGGCGCCGAGAACGGGAAATGTAGTGCCACAGATCATATTGTGTCTCGTAAGCTGCTGAAAGCCAACAAGCACAAAAAGCCAACTGTAGAAGATCAGTCAAAACAACTTCTTTCAGAAACAATGAACCAAAGCAAAAAGGAGAAGCACTCCTACTTCTCCTTTCTGAGATCGCAACGTTTTCTAAAAGGTTCTTCAGGTAAAGCGTCCCCTCGCTTGAAAGGTGACCAGAGCGGGTACAGTTGACACCTGAGTATAAAACCTCAGGGAATCAAGGAGGCCCGCAAGTATATCAACAAGTCGCCACATTTTCATTCTCTCTGATTATTCTATGAAGATAGCGAGGAGAATGTTCCCGCTTTTTCTTCTACCACTAGGCGGAACGCCTCCGGCAGATAAGCGTTTACATCTGAGGCAATTAACCCATAGAGGCCGATATCGGCGGCAGCCAAGTCACCGGCAAAACCGTGAAGAAAAGCGCCACAAACAGCAGAATCAAGCGCTGACATCCCTGAGGCCAGCAGGGAACCGATGGTGCCGGTCAGAACATCGCCGCAGCCACCGCTGGCCATACCTGCATTTCCGGTCGGGCAGACATAGATTTCCCCCTCCGGCGAGCAGATCAACGTCGGCGCACCCTTAAGAAGAACCACCTTGCCGATCTCGGCGGTATAAGCACGGAGAGGTTCGATCCGCTCCAGCTGCTTTTCCGGCAGACTGCTGCCGGTAAGCCTCGCCAATTCACCGGCATGAGGCGTTAAAACCATCTCCACCGTGGCTGTTTTGAGCAGTTCCGGCTTGCCGTTGAAAGGATAAAGCCCGTCAGCATCAAGCACTATTGGCTTCTCGATCCTCCCAACCAACCGCCGAAAGAGCTCGATAGTCTCGAAATGACGGCCTACTCCCGGTCCAAGACAGCAGGCATCAACTTCCCTGATATTCTCAATAATCGGCCCCAGGGCGCGTACCGGCAGCGCCCGCTGTTTTCGCAGTTCCGGCAATGGCTTAGTAAGTGCTTCGGTAAGTTTGACTTCCAGGATATCATTCAGGCTACGCGGCACTCCCAGGTAAACCAAACCCGCACCCGCTCTCACCGCCGCCTGAGCCGCCAGCGCCGCCGCACCGGTCATACCCACCGAGCCGGCGAGGATAAAGAGCTTGCCGCAGTCACCCTTATGGTAGGTAGGATCACGGGTTGGAACCTTCTCCGCCACGAGGGAAGGGGTCGCCAGATTGAGACCCTTTACCTCCCGAAATTCCTCCCCCGGTATGCCGATATCTATGACCCTGATACTGCCGCAATATGACCTTCCCGGGTAGAAGAATTGACCGGTTTTTGGTAGGGCCAGAGTAGAGGTATAATCTGCCCGAATACAGGGACCTTCAACCTCGCCGGTATCGCTGTTTAACCCTGACGGAGTATCCACCGCGAGCACCGGAACCTCGGCACTATTAATTGACTCAATTACAGTGCTAATAAGGCCCCTGGCAACATCTCGAAACCCGGTACCGAAGATGGCATCAACAACCAGATCGGCGGAGGAAAGATCAGGGGAATCTTCAACCGATTTGATCTGGCTGACAGGCAGCTTCAGGTCGACGATTTTCTGGTAATTAACCAGCGCATCACCCTGGTAATCATCCGGCGCCGCCAGCAGATAAACCTCCGCCGACGCGCCCCATTCATTCAGGTAGCGGGCGACCACAAAACCATCGCCGCCGTTGTTCCCCTTCCCGGAGAAAATCGCTATCCTCTTCCCCTTAACTTCACCCTCCAGAAGCTCCGAGATATGCCGGGCAATACCCCGGCCGGCATTCTCCATTAGCTCCAGGCTGGGGATACCAAGACCATCTATGGCCTGGCGATCAATTTCCTGCATCTGAAGAGAGGTAACCAGCTTCATTTCCGGGTAGCTTTTCTCCCTTTTCTGCCCCGCGTGGCAAAGGCCAACTCGAAAACCTCCTGCACCCGCTCAACGTAATGGAATTTCAGGTGCGATTTCAACTCTTTTGGCAGATCAAAGAGGTCTTTCTGGTTCTCTGTGGGGATGATTATCTCCTTGAAGCCATGGCGGTAAGCGGCCAGGCTTTTCTCCTTGAGGCCGCCGATCGGCAGCACGACGCCGGTGAGAGTGATTTCACCCGTCATCGACAACTTTTTCCTGATCGGTTTCCCCTTAAAAAGGCTGACCAGAGCCACAGCAATGGTAATCCCAGCCGACGGCCCATCCTTGGGAACAGCACCGGAAGGGACATGAACGTGAAGATCATATTTTTCAAACAGCTTCTGATCAATACCCAGTTTTTCAGCCGAGGCACGCACACAGGAAAGGGCAGTTTGTACCGATTCCTTCATAACCTCGCCCAGACTGCCGGTCAGGGTCAAATTCCCTTTGCCAGGCATCTTGGTAACCTCGATAAAGAGGATATCGCCGCCAAAGGAGGTATGAGCCAGTCCGGGAACGACGCCGATTTCTCCTTCGCGCGGCAATTTATCAAGAAGAAATCTCTCTGGTCCAAGATAATCCGCCACTATGACAGGGCGTACTGTCGTCTTGGCCGTCTTTCCTGTAGCAACCTCTTTCGCTACCTTGCGGCAAATGTTGGCAATCTCGCGGTCAAGATTCCTCAATCCCGATTCCCTGGTGTAGTTCTGTATTAACCTCAGGATTGATTTATCAGGTATGCTGATCTGCGATTTTGTCAGGCCATGATTTTCAATCTGCCTCGGCACCAGGTATTTTTTGGCGATCTGGGTTTTCTCCTGATCAGTGTAGCCGGGCAGACGAATCACCTCCATCCGATCCAGCAAAACCGCAGGAATAGTGTCGAGAATATTGGCTGTCGTAATAAACATCACTTTGGAAAGGTCATACGGTACGTCAAGGTAGTGGTCAGAGAAGGTGTTATTCTGTTCCGGGTCAAGCACTTCCAGCAGGGCGGAGGTTGGGTCACCGCGAAAATCCTTGCCCAGTTTGTCGATTTCGTCAAGCATCATCAGCGGATTGGCCGAATCACAGCGACGAATACCCTGAATAATCCGGCCGGGAAGCGAGCCGATATAGGTGCGCCGATGCCCCCTGATTTCCGCTTCATCATGTATGCCACCAAGGGAAATACGCCAGAACTT
>JAGLUH010000230.1 GCA_023134875.1 Candidatus Zixiibacteriota bacterium | reverse complement strand
AGAATCGGGCCTTTCAGTTGCGATTTCAGCTTTCTTACGGCGAGAAACTCCAGAATTCTTTCCTTGACCTTAGTCAGGCCGTGATGATCCTCATCGAGAATTCGGGCGGCGATCTCGATGTCCAGTTGATCTTCAGTAGTGCGATTCCAGGGCAGCGAGACCAGCCAGTCGAGGTAGGTTCTGCTGACGATATACTCCGCCGAGGAGGGATTCATCCGTTTCAGGCGACCCAGCTCCTTTTCGGCGGCATCCCGAGCGAGAGGAGGCAGATCTCCCTTTTCTATCTTCTGCCTGAACTCGTCGAATTCCGTAGTGGTGTCCTCATCCTCGCCCAGCTCGCGGCGGATAGCTTTCAACTGCTCGCGCAGCATGAATTCCCGCTGCATTTTCGTCATTTCATGAGCGGCCTGCGACTGGATTTTCTGGGTAAGTTCCAACACTCCCACTTCCCGATTCAGGTGGCTGACCAGGGCGCGTAGACGAGTTTCCACCGCAAAGGTCTCCAGCATCTTCTGCTTCTCGGCCAGCTTCAGGGTCAGATTGGAGGCAACATAGTCGGCCAGTTTCGAGGCGCTTTCCTGGTTGATCGCCGAGATATAGATCTCCTCCGAGACACTGGGAGAAAGATCAACAACCTTCTTGAGAAGTTCCAAGCAATTCCGCTTCAGCGCCTCGATCCTGACCGACTCGTCCTCGCTTTCAGGCAGAATCTCCACCTCGGCGTGCAGGTAAGGCTCGGATTCTGTCACTCGCTGCAACCTGATGCGATGCAACCCCTGCACCAGGAAACGTACCGACCCATCGGGGAAACGGAGCATCTTCAATACTGACACCGCAGTACCTATTTTGTAGATATCATCCTCCTGCGGGGTTTCCTCCTGGGATTCCTTCTGCGTAAAAATGCCTACCGTTTTACCCCCTAAAAGGGCGTCATCGACCAGCCTTGTCTGTTTCTGGTTGGAGATCATCAACGGCATTACCAGGTAGGGGAACACCACCATCCCCTTGACCGGCAGTATCGGCATTACTTCGGTCTTTTGTTTTTTCCTGTCAGTCTCAGTGAGAACTTGCTGCTGCAAAACAATCGCCTCCCGCAGAATCGTGGCGCCATTGCCTACGGATTGGACAACGGCAGTAATACGTTTCAGCTATCATTAGAGTTATCGTAAGCATCACATGAAAGCTTCAATAGCTTAATCGACTTCACAAGCGATATCGTTATTAGCGGCGGCCGCTTCCCCGCCTTCTCATGCCCTGCTGTCCCACGATCTACTTCTCCTGCTTTTCTTGTATCTCCTGTATTTCCTCAAGCAGTAGTTCCACTTTCGCCCTGGAAGGGGAACGGGGATAGCTGCGCAAATACCTCTGCAAGATTTGAATCGCTTCGGCATATTCGCCTTTGGCGGCGGAGAAACGCGCCAGATTCAGATGAGGTTCGGCCATCGCCGGATCGAGCCTTACGGCGGTCAGGAAGCTCTCTTTCGCCTCCTTTGCCTTGCCTTGCGCTGCCAGAATAATACCAAGGCCGCAATAAAACCGGGCCTTATCAGGAGTCCGGCTCACCGCCTGGCGCGCGCATTTCTCCGCCTCGGCATATTGGCCGAGGCTGGCCAGACAGCGCGAGAGATTATAGTGTATCCGGGCATCTTCCGGACTCAGTCGTAATGCCCGCTGGAGGCGTTGCTGAGCGTCGGCAAATTGCCCTTCCTCGATATAGATACTCCCCAATATCGCGTGAAGCGGCGCATAGTTGGAATCAAGCGCCAATCCTTTCTCAATGTAGAATCTCGCTTCTGTCAATCTGCCCTGATCGAGCATCAACTGACCGAGGTTGCTGTAAGTGCGCCGATGCGGAAGGAGGGCGGCTGCTTTTTTCCACATCCGTTCCGCCAGTTCAGTTTTATCCTCTTGGTTGAGGTGGTTTCCCATCGTTTCAAAACCGGTTCCACCCCGCTCGCCATAAATGGAAAGGATTTCGACCTGACGTTCGATTGACTGCTCATAGTCCGAGTTTACTACGGCATAGCTCAGAAAGCAGGCAAGGGCGGCAGCGCTCAAGAGAGTTTTCCCCAGCCGTGAGAGCTGAACCTGCTCGGTGGCAGCATAGATGCTCAAGACGAGCAAACTCAGCACCACGCCAGTGGAAGCAAAAAGGTCCCAGTCGGAGGCATAACCAAGCTTGGGATCAAGCAGGCAGATAAAAGCGATAGCACCCGGCAACGCTGCCACGAGGAAAGCAAGATGCCAGTCCCAGGCAAGTCCGACCCGCCGTCGATAGATCAGCAGCGATACCAGGAGAATCAGAGCAGGCACGGCGGTCAGCAGCAGTTGATTGCCGATATCGAGGAGATGCTGTCCGGAAAGGAGCCAGTAGGTCTCCTCACCGGGCACTAGTGGTATCAGAAATCCACCAATACTGAGAGTCGCCCGTTCCGAAACCGACGGCAGGATAATCACTATCGCTACCGACGACAGGATGGTTCCCAAGGCGGCGATCACTCGCGCTGGCCGATTTTGCCGATAATAGAAATACGCCAGCACCAGCAGGCCGGGTGCCAGGTAGATGCTGGCGAAATGGAGCAGCAGCGCCAGCAGGTATAGAATCAATGGCCGTAGCGGCGAACCGCTACGTTCGATTGCCTTGATACCCGTCACCAGGTATATGGCAATCACCGCCGGCAGCAGGGAGTAGGTCTCGACATAGCCGCAAAAGAGCAAGGTCGTGCCGGAGAAAAAAAGAAGCATAAACGCCAAGAGCTGCTCCTGTCTTTCCTTGAACCTGTACCTGGCGAATGAAAGAGCGACGAAGTAGAAAAGAATTCCACCGATAAAAGAAACAACCTCAATCGCCTCGATGGCGCCAAACCCGCACCATCGCGAAGTCAGACCATAGGTCAGGAAATTGACCAGCACTCCCAGCGGTTCGGTCGGTAGGTACCAGATGCCGACTTCCAGTTCACGGGCGCGGAGGATACCATCTCCCAGAAAATGAGTTGACATCCGCAGCAGGTAGAAAAGAGCAAGCAGCAACAGGGGAACCCCCAGGTGGAGCAGGAACCACGATATCTTGCGTCTGCCGGGAATCTTGCTGACTATCCCAAAGAGGAGCAGCGGCACGAGCAGGGAGATACCAACTACTGTAATACGAGTATCCCAGCCAAAATAGACAAGATGGTTGATGCCCCACAGCCTGGAGGAATACTCCAGCGGCGCCAGGATGACCGCCAGATATACGGCCGACAGGATGATTATCGGAGTGGAAAGAGTCAGTCTTGGTTTAGACATTAAATCGGAAGAGAATTTCGTCCCCATCTTTGATGATATAGTCCTTGCCTTCCAGCCGCACCAGCCCCTGTTTTCGCGCTTCCGCTTCTGAACCGTAGCGGTGGAGGTCATCAAAAGCAACTACCTGGGCACGAATAAAACCGCGTTGAAAGTCCTCATGAATCACACCGGCGGCTTCGACTGCGGTGGTGCCCCGTTTGATCGTCCAGGCTCGCGTCTCCTTGTCGGCGGAGGTCAGAAAGGAAATCAACCCCAAAAGGTCATACGACTT
>JAGLUH010000023.1 GCA_023134875.1 Candidatus Zixiibacteriota bacterium | reverse complement strand
TGGTACAGATCAAGAAATCAGGTTGCTGGCTGGAGATAGTCTACCTGGTGGTGCCGACCTTGAATGACAGCGATGCTGAGTTCACCGAGCTGGTACGCTGGGTCAAGGCAAACCTGGGAACGGATACGCCGGTGCATTTCACCCGCTTTCATCCGCAGTATCTTCTAAGACACCTGCCACCGACGCCGCAGCAGACTCTGGAACGCGCTCACGCTATCGGTTGTGCCGAGGGGCTTGAATATGTTTACCTGGGAAATATCCCCGGCCACCCTGCCGAGTCAACCTACTGCCCCGGCTGCGGCAAGGTGCTGATCCGGAGAAGGGGATATCGTATCAGCCAATACAACCTCCAGGGTAACCTCTGTCCCTACTGCCAGCGCACCATTCCCGGAATCTTCTAATAAGATGAAACGCCTTGCCTTCCTGCTCGGCCTCTATTCGGTAGGCGGCCAGGTGCTACTTTTGAGAGAACTAATCTCTTCGTTCAATGGTGATGAGCTGTTCATCGGTACCGCCTTGTTCGGCTGGCTTATCGCCGTCGCCGTGGGGGCGCACCTAGGCGGAAAGGGGAGATTTCAGATTGGCGTCAGGCTGCTCTTTGTCATCGGTGCATTTCTTCTGCCGTTGCTGGTTATCGCCGCTCGCCTGGCACCTTTACTGATCAGTGATGTCATCGGCGAGGTGATCCCCTTTTCCACCGCCGCATTTCTATCGGTCATTCTCATGCTGCCGGTCGGTATAATCTCCGGCTGGCTTTTTCCCACCATCGCCCGTCGAGGCGAGCAACCCACCGACACCATTGTGCTGGCCTATCTTTATGAGGGACTTGGTGCGTTTGCTGGTTCACTGGCGATCCTGCTGATCGCCGGGACACTACTTTCCACGTTGGCCGTAGCTTTCATCCTGGGCATCGTCGCCATTGCCGGCGCTTGCTATTCTGCCTCAAGATGGAAAGTCGCATACACACTGATATCCCTTCCCGCAATTGCAGCCGTCATTCTCCTGGTTCCTCAATTTGATCTTTTGTTAGAAGAAGCTAAGTTTCCGGCATACAAGATCGAAGAATCGTTCGACACACCTTATGGTCATCAGGTTCTTCTGTCACGAGACAGCAGCATGGTGTTGATAACTGATAATCGGGTCGAGGCAACCTATCCCAACCAGCAACAAGCGGAAGAACTGCTCGTCCCGCCATTGCTGTATAAGCCTGATGCCACCACGATCTTGGTTTTCGGTCGGGCTGAGTTTTCTGTCAGTCAGCTAAGCGACAGCTTTCCCAACCTTCAGATAACCGCTGTTGATCCCCGTGCTACTTTGTCGCCTGTGATCGATCAAGTCGTTCCTACCACAGGCAGCCTGCGGCGAATCAATGATGATCCGGTTTCCTTTCTTGCCAGGAGAAGCCAGGAGGAATACTACGATATAATAATCCTCCAGCCGGGTGAACCGGACACCTACCGCAGCAGCAGCCTTCTGACTGAGACGTTCCTGAAACAACTGAAAAGAGCGCTTGCCCATGACGGCCTGCTCTATTGCCCGATGAACTATGATACCGAGCGTTACATCTCTCTGGCTACTGCGAAACTGGTTTCAGTTATCCACAATGTATTCCAGGGCACTTTCGCAAAAGTTGCTCTCTGGCCGGGAAGCAATACCCCATTCTTTGCCACCGACGGGAACTGCCTTAACCTGTCGCTCGACACTCTTCTGAACCGGATCAATCATCTGGGTTATACTCCTCGCTATCTTAGCGAGGATTTCTTGGCGGACAGATTGAGTGAGTTCCGCATAGAGCGGCTTCAGGCGGCGCTGGATTCATCGGCTACTCCAAATAGTGTCAAGCGACCGATCCTGTTGCATCATCAGATA
>JAGLUH010000229.1 GCA_023134875.1 Candidatus Zixiibacteriota bacterium | reverse complement strand
ACCAAGGTGGGGACGGTGACGCAGATGCAGTTGCGCGAAATTGCCCAGTTGAAGATGAAAGATTTGAATGCTGCCAATATCGAGAATGCCATGAAGATGATCGCCGGCACGGCGCGCAGCATGGGTTTGGAAGTGGAGAGTTAACAATGAAGGTCGGCAAAAAGTATAAAGAAGCAAGGGAGAAGATAGGCGCCAGGGAACCGCACGATCTGGACACAGCGATCAGCAAAGTCAAGGAAAACGCCTATGCCGGCTTTGACGAGACTGTGGAAATGGCCGTTCGCCTGGGTGTTAATCCAAAACATGCAGACCAGATGGTGCGAGGCACGGTAGCTTTACCCAATGGTACCGGTCGCACGGTGCGCGTCCTGGCTATTACCAAGGGCGAAAAGGAACAGGAGGCGCGCGATGCCGGTGCTGATTATGTCGGCAGCGACGAGTACCTGGAGAAACTAAAAGCGGGTTGGACTGAGGTTGATACGATTGTCGCTACCCCCGATATGATGAGCAAACTCGGGCCGCTGGGTAAGATTCTGGGACCGCGTGGTCTGATGCCTAATCCCAAGGCGGGTACGGTGACTATGGATGTCGGTCGGGCGGTTAAGGAGATCAAGGCGGGTAAAATCGAATACCGCGTGGACAAAACCGGCAATGTCGCGGTGCCGGTCGGCAAGGTTTCGTTCTCCGAGGAAGCCCTGGCACAGAACGTACTTGCTTTCATGGATGCAATCATCAAGGCCAAACCCGCCACCGCTAAAGGCACCTATCTAAAGAACGTATCGATTTGCTCGACGATGGGTGTCGGCGTCAAACTGTCCGCGCAGAACTTGATTGCCAGATTGAAAAGCTAATTGATGTACTTGTATTATTGCGAGAAGTGAAGCACTGAAGCCGTTTTTTGGTAATTTGATTGGAGTTGAAAGATAGATGCCGAACCCAGAAAAAGCTAAACAAGTTGCCGAGCTGACTGAGTTATTCAAAGCGGCGCCGGCGGTAGCGGTTACCGACTATGCCGGTCTCTCAGTCGGCAAGATCACGCAATTGCGCAAGGAATTGCGTGAGGCCAGTATCAAGTACCTGGTCGCCAAGAACACACTGATGCAACTGGCCGTGACCGACGCGGGCATGGGCGCTCTTAGTGACTTCTTCCGCGGTCCCACAGCAGTGGCTTTTAGTGCCGACGACCCGGGGCGGATGGCCAAGATACTTTACGATTTCGCCAAGGTCGACCGGGAAACCGAGAAACCGCAAATCAAGGCGCTATTTATCGACGGCATTCTCTACAGCGGTGCTGATGTCGAGCGGATTTCCAAGTTGCCCGGCAGGGAGCAGTTGTTGGCCAACCTGGTTGGTGCTGTTACCGCTCCCTTGCAGAACCTTGTCGGCACCCTTGATGGCGTGATGCGCCAGTTTGTGATGACTATTGAAGCGATCAAGGAAAAAACCGGAGAATAGATGCTTTAGTTTTGTCGCCTTAAGTTGGCAACCTGAAACTGCGCTGGTTCCTCTCGACCGGCGGCTTCTCGGTTCTCAGGACAACCGCGGCGGCGATAGATTATCGTGAGAAGGAGAATTGGTAGTGTCAGAAAACGTTGAAAAGCTTGTCGAAATGATTTCCGGCCTGACGGTGATGGAGTTGGCCGACCTCTCCAGCGCCTTGCAGGAGAAATTCGGTGTCAGTGCGGCGATGCCGATGATGGCGGCGGGAGCGGTTCCTGCTGCTGGTGCGGGTGAAGCCGCCGCCGAGGAACAGACTGAATTTACCGTCATGCTCAATGCGGCCGGTGACAAGAAAATCCAGGTTATCAAAGTCGTGCGCGAGATCACCACGCTCGGTTTGAAAGAAGCGAAGGAGCTTGTTGACAAGGCTCCCAATCCGGTAAAAGAGGGGATATCCAAGGATGACGCCGACCAGATCAAAACGAAGCTGGAAGAGGTCGGCGCCCAGATAGAGATTAAGTAACTTCAGGCAGAGAGGCTCGGACGCTGTCTTGTTCGAGCCTGATGTATCTTCGCTTTGGGGAGATCGCCCGCGCGGAGAAGTTGGTTAGTTATTGTTTGAGCGGCCTGCGTCGCGATTTCGATCTAATGGGGAACTTCAGCGGCCCGAAAGCTGTTGTTGGTGAAATAGCCAATAACAAAGGAGAGTGATTCTCTTGGCAAAGGTTAAACCCCTTAACAGGCGTTCTTACGCAAAGCTGGAGTTTGCGGCGAAGATGCCCGACCTGCTCGCCGTACAGCTTGACTCCTTCAGGGAGTTTCTCCAGGCTGATAAAGACCCCGATCAAAGGGAAAATATCGGCCTACAGAAAGTGTTTACGGACATTTTTCCCGTAAGCGACATTCGCGAGAACTACTCCGTTGAGTTTGTCCGCTACACCCTGGGCAAACCGCGATACTCGGTTACCGAGTGTCAGGCTTGCAACATGACCTTCTCGGTACCGCTCAAAGCGGCGTTGCGCCTGATCTCTTATGAAAAGGAGGAGGATAACAAAAGCAAGAATGTCAGCAAGAAGGTCAAGGATATCATCGAGAATCAGGTCTTTCTTGGTGAGTTTCCCCTGATTACGGAGCAGGGCACTTTTGTTATCAACGGGTCCGAGAGGGTGATTGTCAGTCAGTTGCACCGGTCGCCCGGGGTCTTTTTCGCCGACGCGATTCATCCCAACGGTAAGAGGCTTTTCTCCGCCCGCATTATCCCTTATCGCGGCAGTTGGGTGGAGTTTACTCTTGATGTCGGTGATGTGATGTATATCTCCTCAGACGGGCGCAAGAAACTGCCGATAACCACCTTCCTCCGTGCTCTCGGCCATTCCAGTGATGAGGAAGTTCTTGCAGTCTTCTATGACATCGAGGAAAGGGCTGTTACTACTCGCACTGCTTCCAAGCTGGTAGGTCGGTTGTCCGCGGGTACCATAGTTGATGAAGAAACCGGCGAGCTGCTGGTTACTGCCTTTGAAGAACTGACCGAGGAGTTGGTGGAGAACCTGCGTGAACATTCCATCAAAAAGCTGAAACTGCTGGCGGGTGATTTGTCTCGTGACGCGCGTGTGTTGGGCAATACCTTCAAGAAGGATGTCACCAAGTCGACGGAAGAAGCACTTCTCAAGATATACTCGATGGTGCGGCCGGGCGAAGCGCCTACTACGGAGATGGCGACGGGTGTGGTCGACAAGATGTTCTTCGATGTAAAACGTTGCAACCTGGGAATAGTCGGGCGCTATATGATCAACCAGCGGTTGCAGCGTGACGTTCCCATTGAGCGCACCTCGCTCGATGCCATCGATTTCATCTCGATCATCCGCTACTTAATAAAGCTGCGCAACGGCGAGGGTTATATCGACGATATCGATCATCTCGGCAATCGTCGCACCCGTACTGTCGGTGAGCTTCTGGAAAATCTGTTCAGTGTCGGTCTCTCTCGGGTGGCCAAGACCATTCGCGAACGTCTCTCATTAAAGGATTCCGAGAACCTGGCGCCACATGATCTGATTAATGCACGTACGGTTTCCTCGGTGGTTGATACGTTCTTCGGCTCGTCGCAGTTGTCCCAATTCATGGATCAGACCAACCCGCTGGCGGAATTGACTCACAAACGTCGCCTCTCAGCGCTGGGACCGGGCGGCTTGACACGTGAGCGCGCCGGTTTTGAGGTGCGGGACGTGCATCACACCCACTACGGCCGGGTGTGCCCGATCGAGACGCCGGAAGGTCCCAATATCGGTCTGATTGCCTCGCTGGCGACTTACGCTCGTATTAATCGCCTCGGCTTTCTTGAGACTCCCTATCGCCGGGTCGAAAACGGCAAGGTCACCGACAAAATCGTCTATCTCACCGCCGACAAGGAAGATCAGCACTACATCGCCCAGGCGAATGAACCACTGGCGGCGGACGGTAGTTTTGTCAATGAGCGGATTAAAGCTCGCCTGCGCAGTGATTACCCGATCGTGGAACGCAGCAAAGTTCAATTCATGGATGTCAGCCCGCGACAGCTCGTCAGCGTAGCGGCGTCGCTGATTCCCTTTCTGGAGCATGACGATGCCAACCGCGCCCTGATGGGTTCCAACATGCAGCGCCAGGCAGTTCCGTTGCTGATAACAGAGGCGCCGGTGGTGGGTACCGGCATGGAATGCAAGACCGCCCTCGATTCGGGCGCAGCGCTGACCAGCCGGGTCTCCGGCACCGTAATCGAGCTGGACAGCACTCACATCGTTATCCAACCTGATGTCAAGATCAAGGGTGATGAGCTGGGCTGGGTCGAACCGGTTACTCATAATCTAATCAAATTCAAACGTTCCAATCAGAATACCTGTATCAGCTATCGGCCAATAGTCGAGGTGGGTGAGAGAATCGAAGTGGGGACGGTCATTGCCGACGGTCCCGCCGTTCATGGCGGTGAGCTCTCACTCGGCTACAATGCTCTGGTGGCGTTCATGCCCTGGCGCGGCTATAACTTCGAGGATGCGATCATTGTCAATGAGCAGTTGCTAGAGCATGACATCTTTACCTCGATTCATATTGAAGAGTTCGAGATGCAGGTGCGCGACACCAAGCGTGGTGCGGAAGAGATCACGCGGGAGATCCCCAATGTCTCCGATGAAGAACTCGCCCATCTGGACGAGGATGGAATCGCCACCATCGGTACTGAGATTGAGGCGGGTGATGTGCTGGTTGGTAAAGTGACACCGAAAGGAGAGACCGAACTTTCTCCCGAAGAGAGGTTGCTGCGTGCCATTTTCGGTGAAAAAGCGGCTGATGTCCGCGATGCTTCCCTCAAGGCGCCACCGGGACTTACCGGTATCGTAATCGACGCCAAGGTCTTCTCCCGCAAAGAGAAAAGCGAAGAAGCCAAGAAGCGGGAAAAAGCGGAAGCAGCGCGGTTGCGTAGGAGTTTCGGCAATCAGATCAAGCAGATCAAGGCATTTTTGAACAGCCGCCTGGAGAGCGTGTTGACGGGAGCCACTACCAAATCGCTCAAGCATGCCGAGGAGGGCACTCTCATCCTCCGCGCCGGTCAAAAGTTCCGCGAAGGTTTGCTTGAGGGTATTGATATCCTGGAAACCGACTGGCGCAGCGGCGTCTGTTCCGATGAGCGACTCAACCGCAAGGCCCAGAAGATTTTGGGGGAAGCGGACAAACTGGTGGTGGATCGTCAGGAGGTACTTGCTATTGAATTGGACAAAGTCGCTCGCGGCACCGAACTGTCGCCGGGGGTCAAGCAACTGGTAAAAGTCAAGGTGGCGATTCGCCGCAAGCTGTCGGTGGGTGACAAGATGGCGGGGCGGCACGGCAACAAAGGAGTGGTGGCCCGGATTGTGCCGGCCGAGGATATGCCTTACCTGCCGGACGGACGACCGGTCGATATCATCCTTAATCCCCTCGGTGTCCCTTCCCGCATGAACGTCGGCCAAATACTGGAGACGCACCTCGGCTGGGCGATTAAGGAAAGCGATATTGCCGTCGCCACGCCGGTTTTCGACGGCGCCCAGCTGTCGGAGATTAAAAGCGAACTGGAAGCGGCAGGCAAGCCTGCCAGCGGTAAGACAACCCTGTACGATGGCAAAAGCGGTGAACCTTTTGACAACGAGGTCACCGTCGGTTACATGTACATGATGAAGCTCAGTCACCTAGTTGATGATAAAATCCATGCCCGTTCCATCGGCCCCTACTCGCTGGTCACCCAGCAGCCGCTCGGCGGCAAGGCGCAGTTCGGCGGCCAGCGGTTCGGCGAAATGGAAGTCTGGGCGATGGAGGCCTACGGTGCTGCTTATGCATTGCAGGAGATGCTCACCGTCAAGTCCGACGACGTGGTAGGACGCTCCAAGGTCTATGAGGCAATCGTCAAAGGCGAAAATCCCCCCGAGCCGGGAGTTCCGGAATCATTCAACGTATTGGTCAAGGAACTGCGCAGCCTGGGGCTGGATGTCGAATTGGTGGAGAAATAATGCGGAAAATATCAGAGACAGCATAAGGAGGTTTGGCAATGGTCGAGTTTACGGCAAAAACCCCAAAGAGACCCTCCGATTATAGTGCTATCAGGATACAACTGGCTTCCCCTGAAGTTATCCTCTCCTGGTCTTATGGCGAAGTCACCAAACCGGAAACGATCAACTACCGCTCCTTCAAACCGGAGCGCGACGGTCTATTTTGTGAACGCATCTTTGGCCCTGTTAAGGACTGGGAATGTGCTTGCGGCAAGTACAAACGCATTCGCTTCCGCGGCATCGTCTGTGACCGCTGTGGTGTCGAGGTTACCCAATCGAAGGTGCGGCGCTACCGCATGGGTCATATTGACCTGGCAGTGCCCGTAACGCACATCTGGTACTTCAAGTCGCTGCCGTCGCGGATAGGTTACCTGGTCGATCTTTCCGTGCGCGAACTGGAGCGCATCCTCTACTACGAAAACTACGTGATGATCGATCCCGGCAACACTCCTTACAAAGAAAAGGATATCATTACCGAGGAAGAATACCGGGAACTGGTCGATTCCAACAAGGAATTCCAGGCGGGCATGGGTGCAGCGGCGATCCAGCAGTTGTTGAAGAAGGTCGATATCGAGGAACTCTCGATTTCGCTGCGCGCGCAGGTCAAGGTGGAAACCTCGGTGCAGCGCAAGAAGGACACTCTCAAGCGGTTACGGGTAATCGAGGCGTTTCGGCAGTCGAGTAATCGTCCGGAATGGATGGTATTCACCAGGATTCCGGTGATTCCTCCCGATCTGAGGCCGCTGGTGCCCCTTGAGGGAGGACGGTTCGCCACTTCCGATCTAAACGATCTCTACCGTCGCGTCATCAACCGCAACAATCGCTTAAAAAAACTTATCAATATTCGCGCACCTGAAGTGATATTGCGCAATGAGAAACGCATGTTGCAGGAGTCGGTGGACGCCCTCTTCGACAA
>JAGLUH010000228.1 GCA_023134875.1 Candidatus Zixiibacteriota bacterium | reverse complement strand
CTTTCCGACCTGCTCAAGGGAAAGCAGGGACGTTTTCGCCAGAATCTGCTCGGCAAGCGCGTCGATTATTCCGGTCGATCAGTGATCGTAGTCGGTCCCGAGCTACGGATGCATCAGTGTGGCCTGCCCAAGACTATGGCTCTGGAACTGTTCAAACCCTTTATCATCATGAAGCTGGAAGAAAAAGGCTACGTGCAAACGGTGAAGAGCGCTAAGAAACTGGTGGAACGGGAACGACCGGAGGTGTGGGATATCCTCGAGGAGATCGTCTCCGACCATCCCATCTTCCTCAACCGTGCGCCGACACTGCATCGCCTTGGTATTCAGGCATTCTATCCTGTCCTGATTGAGGGCAAGGCAATCAAGTTGCACCCTCTTGCCTGCGCCGCTTTTAATGCTGACTTCGACGGCGACCAGATGGCGGTTCACGTACCTCTCTCCTTTGAAGCGCAACTGGAAGCCCGCGTTCTGATGCTTTCCACCAACAACATCTTGTTGCCTTCCAACGGTAGGCCGGTGGCGACACCGTCGCAGGATATCGTGATCGGCTGCCATTATTTGACCAAACCGAGAAAGGGTGAGGAAGGGGAAGGACTGATCTTCTCCTCCTTCGATGAGGTTCTCTACGCTCACGCCGTGGGACAGGTGAGCTTGCATGCCCTTATCAAGGTGGAGCATGAAGGAGAGTTAATAGAAACAACCGTCGGTCGAGTGATGTTTCATGAGGTCTTCCCCCCTGGGTTGCCTTTCTTCAATCAGACCGCCGACAGGAAGAACCTCGAGGAACTGGTAGCTCAGGCTCATAAGATTCTCGGCAATATGGTCACTGCCGAGTTTCTCGATAAGCTGAAGGATATCGGCTTTGAATACGCCACTCTGGCGGGTATCACCGTCGGTATCGATGACATGACGATTCCCGCTGCCAAGGAGAAACTGATTGCTTCGGCGCACAAGGAAGTTGACGCTATCCAGAAGGCTTACGAAAACGGTGTCATTACCAATGGCGAACGCTACAACAAGGTAATCGACACCTGGACCAGGACTACCTCCGAAGTGGCCGAAGCGATGTTCAGCGGGCTGGCTCAGGAGCAGCAGGGTTTCAATCCGGTCTTTATGATGGCGGACTCCGGCGCTCGTTCTTCCAAGGAGCAGATTAGACAGTTGGCCGGTATGCGTGGTCTGATGGCTAAGCCGCAGAAACGGATGACGGGACAGGTCGGCGAAATCATCGAATCGCCCATCGTCGCCAACTTCCGTGAAGGCTTGGATATGCAGGAGTACTTCATTAGCACGCATGGCGCCCGCAAAGGCCTGGCCGATACCGCACTCAAGACCGCTGACGCCGGTTATCTCACCCGGCGACTGGTCGATGTGGCCCAGGATGTCATCATCACCGAGCAGGACTGCGGTACCATTCTTGGCATCAACGCCTGTGCTCTCAAGGACGGCGAGGAAGTCATCGAATCGCTGGCTGATCGTATCTTTGGCCGCGTCACTCTGGAGGATGTCTATGATCCGATTCAGCCCGACCGCCTGATCGCGGAAATGGGGCAGGAGATCGATGAGGAAGCGGCCAAGGAAATTGAAGAAGCAGGTGTCGAGTCGGTCTATATCCGCTCGGTACTGACCTGCGAATCGGTTCAAGGCGTCTGCGCCAAGTGCTATGGACGTAATCTTGCCACCAACAGTATGGTGCAACTCGGCGAGGCCGTCGGTGTTATTGCCGCCCAGTCGATCGGTGAACCGGGGACCCAGCTTACCTTGAGGACCTTCCACATCGGCGGTACCGCAGCTCGCATTACTGAGCAATCGCAGGTGACAGCACGAACGGACGGCCACATTGAGTTTGAGAAAATCAAACTTATTACCAAGAAAGATGGAACAATAGTGGCAGTAAGCCGCGACGCCGGGGCCAGGGCGAGAGATGAGCAGGGACGCCTGCGCGCTACCTACAAGGTCCCCTATGCCGCTACCGTGCTGGTCAACGAAGGCG
>JAGLUH010000227.1 GCA_023134875.1 Candidatus Zixiibacteriota bacterium | reverse complement strand
TCCATCCCCCGGGGTATGACACATACGGCGCTGATCTGGTCTGGCTCTTCTTTTGTCGTATCGGTTGCTACAACCCTTACATAATAGGAGCGAGGACTTCCACCCACGATGCGGACTCCGCGCCCCCTGCGCACCATACCATAGTATGCGGCACCCCGGGACACTGCCAGGGCGAGCAGATTGTTTTCAAGCACCACAGCACGCCACCGATCTCCTCCAGCCTTTGAAAACCATCCCGATACGATCTCTAAAATACGTTCTCTTAAAATATTGGGGGTGAATACGCCGCCGTTGAAAAGAATGGCATCCGGTCGCAATGACAGCGTACTCGCCTGCCACTCCGCCGCAGGCGGACGAGCAGGCAGGTCGTCCGGTAGAGGAGAATTTGTGTTCCTTGTCTGGTGTTTTTTCAAAAACGCCGCCAGATGACGTGGAATAATGGGATCTGCGGCAAAAGGGAGCCCCCACTCCTGAATACCGATTCCAGTTCCTCCAATTGGCGTTTCATCGGGTTGGGTATATGGAAAAAAACCGTTGATAATCGTATTTTGCACATCCTCCAGATTGAGTGAGCCAGACAGGGCTCCCCCAATGATTCCTCTGCCACGCCCTGGAAGGCTAATCGGAACGCTTTGAGGCTGCCCACCTCCCAAAATCTTTTCCTTTGCGCTTCTGCAAAGGGATGTCAGCATATGCCAGCGAAGAGAATCGAGTCTCTTTTCACTATTTCCTAACATCCGGGATTCGACCAAACGGGCCAGCGCCAAATCCATATTGTCGCCTCCTAACAGGAGGTGTTCTCCCACGGCTATGCGTTCAGGGACCGGACCGGTCTCTCCTTCCTTTACACAAATCAGGCTAAAATCGGTCGTCCCCCCTCCAATGTCACAAACAAGGATGACCGTTCCCGGACCAACTATCTTGTCCCAATCCGCTTCGTGGCGGGCAATCCAGGAATAGAAAGCGGCCTGAGGTTCTTCAAGGAGGGTGATATGCACAAGCCCCGCTTTTTCCGCTGCCTCTAAGGTGAGCTCGCGAGCAACTTCATCAAAAGAGGCGGGCACCGTAAGGATCAACTCCTGTTCCTCGAACCTCCTGGTGGAATCGCCCCCGGCTATTACATGGTTCCATGTGTCACGCATATGTCTTAGACAAAGTGCAGAGGCTTCTACAGGAGACTGTTTTGAAACCTCTCCGACGTCTCCCCATGGAAGAATGCGGGCCTTGCGATCCACGCCTGAGTGGCAGAGCCACGATTTTGCAGAAGAAATGAGTCGGCCGGGAACCTTTGCACCCTGTATGCGGGCGAACTCTCCCACAGCAAAATCTCGGTCCTCTGCCCAGGGGAGATCAAGGCTTCCTGCGGGAAGATCGTGACCTGGTGAAAGGTACAGGAAAGAGGGAAGTCCTTCACGCTCGGCGATTTCGCCCTCGGCAATCAACTGGGAGATAGCAAAGGTTTGAATGGCACCAACGCCACCGGTGGGGTACTTGCGGGTATCAATGTATGTAATTGCAGAATTCGTTGTGCCAAGGTCAATACCTATGACATACCGGGATCTTTTTCGTGTAGTCTCTTTCATCTATAATACAGTTCTGTGATACTTCCCCCTTTGGCGCGAGGAGAATAGCTCAACGTAGGTATCCAGTCCCATGATGCATGGCGCATAGAGCATAGCGCATAGGGAAAAACTCTCTGCGCTTTGCGCCTTGCCCTTTGCGCTATTCACGGTTGCCGAACATTAAATTCAAGCTTCCAACGCTTGGCCTCCGAAACAAACCAGAGTTCCAGGGTCCCTATCTCGGTCACCTTGATGCGCAACCGCACCCGTGCCGGAGTCCCTTCCTGACCCTCTTCAGCGGGCAGCTCGGTTTCCAGGGGGACAAGTTCTTCAATGCCTTCCTCTTCCCAGTCCTCTATAATGTCTCCGATTCCGTCGTCATGTCGGCTCGTTGAGCCAAAAAAACGAAAAGATAC
>JAGLUH010000226.1 GCA_023134875.1 Candidatus Zixiibacteriota bacterium | reverse complement strand
GCGTTATCATCCTGCTGGCACATCTCGACCGGGTTCCCGGGGCATTCAACGCGATATTCGAGGGCGCATTCACCACGACCGGCGCGATCGGCGGTTTTGCCGGCAGCGCTTTCATGCACACCCTGATCTGGGGCGTAAAACGAGGCCTCTTCTCCAATGAAGCGGGTCAGGGGTCGGCACCGATTGCTCATGCCGCCGCCCGTACCGGCGAACCGGTGCGCGAAGGCACTGTTGCCATGCTCGGTCCCTATATTGATACGCTTATCATTTGCAGCATCACCGGCCTCTGTATTATTGTCACTGACGCCTGGACGGCAGTGGTTGATGGCCAGCCTTTGAACGGATCACCTCTAACCTCCTATGCTTTCCAGCAGGGATTGGGGTTCATCGGCGGTATCGGCAGATACATTGTCACTGGCGCTGTTTTCCTGTTTGCCATTTCCACGATGATCACCTGGTCCTACTACGGCGACCGTTCCGCGCAGTACTTATTCGGCGACAAGGCGGTTGTCCCCTACCGTTACATCTTCTGTGTTGTTCTATTTCTCGGTGCGGTAGCCAAGCTGGAAGTGGTCTGGACATTCGGCGATACGGCTATGGCGCTGATGGCGATTCCCAACTTGATTGCGATTCTGCTGCTGGCAGGCAAAACCCGCGCGCTCACGAAGGATTATTTCTCCCGCCCGCAGATTCCGTATCGACAATAGGCATACAAGCTCGCAGCGATTCTGCGAGTCTTTTCTCTTTGGCCATCGGATGAGATGGATTACTCAGACGGCATACGAAATGTCTGCCGCCCACAGGCCTTCAGCGGTCGTGACTTACGATCTATAGCCCATACAGCGGCGAAAATTTATCCTTGAGATAGGTCATAAACAATTCATGGCCCAGGGGTTTGCCGGTAACAACCTCAACCAGTTTGTTGGCGCGGTAGCGCTGACCCTGACTGTGGATATGTTTGCGCAACCAGGAGAGGAGCTCATCGAAGCGACCGGCAGCAAACTGCTCATCCAAGTCGCCGATATCCTCCTTTGCCTTGGCGAAGAACTGAGCCGCATAGAGGTTTCCCAGCGCATAAGTGGGGAAGTAGCCGAACAAGCCCGCCGACCAATGAATATCCTGCAGGCAGCCCTCAGCGTCATTCCGGGGCGTGATCCCGAAATAGCTGGTAAATTTGTCATTCCAGACAGCGTTCAGCTCAGAGGGCTTGATCTTACCGTCGAAGATTTCCTGCTCGATCTCGAAACGGAGCATAATATGAAGACCATAGCTGACCTCGTCCGCTTCCACCCGGATAAATGACGGTCTGACATCATTGATGGCGAAATAGAAATCGTCGAAATCAACGCCGGCAAGCGCCGTGTGAAACACCTGTTGGGCGCGTGGGAAGAAACACTCCCAGAAGGGTCGGGAGCGCCCCACCATGTTTTCCCACATCCGTGACTGCGACTCGTGGATGCCAAGGCTGACCGAGTCGCACATCGGCGTACCGAAATGCTCGGTCGGCAGTCCTTGTTCATACATGCCGTGCCCGGCTTCGTGGAGGATGCCAAAGAAGGCCTGGCCGAAATGATTCGGATTGTAGCGAGTGGTAATGCGGCAATCACCCGGGCCGGTGCCACTGCAGAAAGGATGATCGGTGATATCAAGTCGACCGGCAGAGAGATCAAAACCGATCGCGGTGGCCGCCGCCTGCCCGAAGATATGTTGCCGGTCAACCGGATAATCACGTTCAATGATCGATACATCGGGCTTCTTCTTAGAACTGGTGATTTTCTTGACCAGTTCGACCAGTTCCTTACGGAAACGGGCGAAAACCGCCGCAACTTCCTTGGTCGACACGCCCGGCTCGTAGTCATCGAGCAGGGCGTCATAGGGAACGTCGTCGTAGCCGACCGCCTCGGCATACTGACCTTTCAAGTCGATCATCTTTTCCAACTGCGGCAGGAATTTACCGAAATCCGATTCCTTACGCGCTTCAACCCAGATACCCTGGCCGATAGTTTCGGCATAAGTGATCTTCTCCACCAACTCCTTCGGCACCTTGGTCTGCTTATCATATGCCCGCCGCAGTTCCCGCACCGTAACGGCGTCAGGAGTGAGCGGATCAGCCACCACATCAGTGCCCTCAATCTGAGAGAGCCAGTCACCCACCCTGGGATCAGTCAGCTTCTCATGTATCATCCCCGATAAGTAGGCCAGTTGGTTGGCTCGATGTGCCGCTCCCTGCCTCGGCATATAGGTGCGCTCATCCCAGCCAAGAATCCCGCTGATTGAACCAAGCAGATAAATTTCCTTGATATGCTCTTTTAAGGCGGCCAGCGCCGCTTCCGTTCCCTTAGTCATTGATGTTCTCCTTAATTAAATGACTTTCCAGCGTTATAAGATATCAACCCATAAAAGGATACTTGAAATCAGTCGGTGGCACCAGATTCTCCTTGATGGTGCGCGGCGAAGTCCAGCGAATCATGTTGTGCAACGCTCCCGCTTTGTCATTGGTGCCGGAAGCGCGGGAACCACCAAACGGCTGCTGACCAACGACGGCGCCGGTCGGTTTGTCATTGATATAGAAATTGCCGGCGGCGTTACGCAGGATTTTTTCTGCGGTAACTACCGCCCGGCGGTCATTGGCGATGATCGCACCAGTAAGAGCGTACGGCGAAGTTTCATCACAGAGATGAAGTGTCTTCTCGTAATCTCTGTCCTTGTAGACATAGATAGTGATCACCGGCCCGAAGATCTCCTCTTCCATTGTTCTAAAATGAGGATTCTCAGCAAGGATCACAGTAGCGTCAATGAAGTAACCTTTGGTATCATCGCAGTTACCGCCCACCAGAATCTCAGCATCCTTTGACCGCCTGGCGTAATCGATGTACTTCTTGATGCTGTCAAACGCCGCCTTGTCTATAATCGCATTCATGAAGTTGCTGAAATCCTGCGGGTCACCGATCTTGATTTCACTGATTTGTTGCAGCAGCGATTTCTTGATCCGGTGCCAAAGTGATTTGGGGATATAAGCTCGCGAGGCCGCCGAGCATTTCTGTCCCTGGTACTCGAAGGCGCCCCGGGTAATGGCGGTCGCTGTCTGCAAAACATCGGCTGACTTGTGGACAAAGATGAAGTCCTTGCCGCCGGTCTCGCCGACGATACGCGGGTAGGTTTTGTAACTGGCGATATTGGCGCCCACAGTCTGCCACATGTTCTGGAAAACGGCCGTCGAGCCGGTGAAATGAATTCCCGCCAGGTTGGGATTTTTCAGAACCAGCTTGCCGATATCAGCGCCCCGCGCCAAGATCATATTGATGACGCCATCAGGCAGGCCGGCTTCCCGAAATATCTTCATCAGGAAGTGCGAGGTATAAACTGCGGTTGAAGCCGGTTTCCAGAGTGCCACATTACCCCACAGTGCCGGCGCGGTGGGCAGGTTGCCGTTGATCGAGACGAAATTGAAGGGCGTGACCGCAAAGATGAATCCTTCCAGGGGGCGATAGTCGATCCGATTCCAGATCGTCTTGTCGGGGTTGTCAGGCTGAATGTTGGAGATCATTTGCATAAAGTAGGCATTGAAACGGAAGAAGTCCGCCAGTTCGCATACCGCGTCGATCTCCGCCTGAAAGGCGGTCTTGGAATGCGCCAGCATGGTGGCGGCGTTGACAATATGACGATATGGTCCCGAAAGCAATTCGGCGGCCTTCAGGAAAACCGAAGCGCGCTGCTCAAAGGGCATCGCCGCCCACTGCTGCTGTGCCGTAAGAGCCGCATCGATAGCTGCCGTGATTTCCGCTTTGCCCCCTCGATGGTAGTGACCGAGAACCAGGCTGTGATCGTGAGGCGCGGTGATCTTGACTGTCTCACCGGTGCGAATCTCCCTGCCGCCGATCACTAAAGGGATATCGATCTCCATTTTCTCCAGTTCCGCCAACGCCGCCTGCAACCGGAGACGTTCCGGTGTGCCGGGCGCGTACGAATAAACCGGTTCATTGGCGGGCTTGGCCAGCCAGTAATTTCCCATATTGTCCTCCCCGGATGGATTCGGCACTCTGCCGGTCTTTCCCGAGCGCCTTCTCTCCTCCTTGAGTTAGTCAGGGTTTATCAAGATTACTATACTCAACATCAGCAAACCGTTACATCAACGGAAAAATACATGGCGGGAATATAATCCTTTCCTCCGGGGATTCAAGTGTAATATGTCGAGTTTCGTGGTCACTTCGCCTAAGACGGACGACCTGGGAACTCGATCTTCAATCCTCGGGCTGCCCCTGCCATTAGCGCAGTTTCCGCTTGACAGGAATGGATAAAGTTGTTTATTGATATCAAAGATAACGAAATAGAGATTAATACCTCTTAATTCTCGCATTTCTCGGGAGGCATACATGAAGAAGGCGATTTACACGCTGGCGGTTCTGGCTGCCGGGGTGTTCCTGTGGCAGGTGGCGATTGGACAGGACGAAGCTCTAACTGCTGTTTCCAAGTCACTGATTATGGAGCAGATGCAACTGCACCAATTGGCGTTTACTGAGAATCAGGGTCAATGGGATGATCGTGTGCTCTTCCGTGCCAATGCCGGTGGCGCAGCGATGTGGTTTACCAGGGATGGCGTCTATTACCAATTCACCCGACGAGTACGCGGGGAGGCGGGTGGCCCACCATTCATGGTGGGGACAGCGGACGCTACAAATCTTGCAGGTCAGAATCCCCGCGATCCTGACGATTTACTTGCTCTGCCCACTGTCATTCCCGCGCAGGCGGGAATCCAGGACAGACCAAACATGGATACCCGCTTTCGCGGGCATGACAATCAAAACGACCGACTTGAATCAATCATGATCAAAGCCTCGTTTGTCGGTGCTAATCCTGATCCGCAAATGGTTGGTCTTGAGGAGATGGAGTACAGGTGTAACTACTTCATTGGTAACGATCCTAATGAGTGGCATACGGATGTTCCCAACTATGAGTATGTCCTCTACGAAGACGTCTATCCTGGCATCGACTTGAAGTACTATGGCAACGGCAAACAAATGGAGTATGATTTCATTGTCTCTCCGGGCGCCGATCCCAGCCAGATCAGGATCAGGTATGAGGGAGCGAAGTCCTTATCTGTCAACGAAGCGGGTGGGCTGGAAGTTGAGACAGACTGGAACACAGTGACGGAACAGGCTCCTTATGTCTATCAAGAGACTGCTGGTGGTCGAAGAGAAGTCGTGGGCAGGTACCGCCTTTTGAACAGCAGCACATTTGGTTTTGCCCTGGAAAAGGAATATAACTCTTCACTGCCATTGATTATCGATCCCACTCTCGTCTACAGCACCTACCTCGGCGGGGGAAGCGACGAACGTGGAGAGGCTATCGCGGTCGATGGCAGCGGCAATGCCTATGTGACGGGCTATACTTTTTCCTCCGATTTCCCGACTGAGAATCCCTATCAGACGAATCAGGGCGGTGACTATGATGCTTTTGTGACCAAACTGAACAGTTCCGGCAACAGCCTGATCTACAGCACCTATCTCGGTGGGGGAAGCGGCGATCATGGATACGGCATCGTGGTCGATGGTAGCGGCAATGCCTATGTGACGGGCACGACTTTGTCCTCCGACTTCCCGACTCAGAATCCCTATCAGGCGACGAATCAGGGCGGCTGGGATGTTTTTCTGACTAAACTCTCCAGTTCCGGCAATAGCCTGATCTACAGCACCTGCCTCGGTGGGGGAAACGAGGATTATGGAATTGGCATCGTAGTTGATGGCAGCGGCAATGCCTATGTGACGGGGTATACTTACTCTTCCGACTTCCCGACTGAGAA
>JAGLUH010000225.1 GCA_023134875.1 Candidatus Zixiibacteriota bacterium | reverse complement strand
TTCAACGACAGCGTTGCTGATGCCAAGCCACGTCGTGTCGCGCACCCAGCCCGCCAAACCAGCCACCGATGGCTCCGTGATTTCCAGATCGATATAAGCCCACAGCGTATGATTTGCCGACAAGCTGTCGGTAACCGCCAGCGAATCGGAGTAATTGCCCATAGCCAGACCGCTGACATTTGGTGTTAACCAGACCGTGTCGGGGGCGGTTCCGGTCTGCTGGGAGACATCGAGCCACGTTGGTAAATAGGAAAAATGCCAGTTCAGAGGGTCGATACCGAGGTTGGTAATCATCAAGCACTGCGAATCGGGATCGACTCCTTCAACCGCGCTGAAGCAGAAAAATATCGGCTGGAGATGGATTATCGGCACATGGGTTACGATATGAATCAGGCCGGACTGAAAATCGATGCTGACTGGCAAACCACCGGCGTCTTCCGCATAGAAAATCTTATCCGGCAGGATAAATGTTGTATCGACAATGACATCGGCAGAGGGAGCCTGCTGGCCGGTCGAAAAACAGAGGTAGGCAATTACGCCATTACCTGCTGTCAGGGGCAGGCCGGGCTTTGCCGTGAAATCAAGGTAAAGCTGGCGGGTGATATTGTCGTACCAGGTGGATGTAGTTCCCAGTCCTTCGAGGCGGGTACCGGTTAGTGAGATAGAGTCCATCCACATGTCAGCCGGTGGCAGGAACTCCAGGGGAAGCACGAGTCGCCCCAGATCGATACTGTTTTGCAGATAAACCGAATAACAAAAAGTACTGCCGTTAGCTTCCCAGGTTTCTTCCATCCAGAGGATATCCTGAATAAGCGGGGCACCCGGCAGTTGCGGACAGAATAATGACAGCCCTGCCATAATTATTGCGGAAATACTCAGGGCCTTTTTGATGTTGCTCACGGGCGAATTCTCCTTAAATCAACAAACACTGTCGTCTTTTCTTGTCCTCTTGGGATAACGGCCACCAGACATGAAAACGATCAAATAATTCAAGAATGGCCGGTAGTGCCTTTGCAAGTATCAGGCGTTCGCCAGAATCAGCAAGTTGCCCTGACGCCACTATCAGACAATATAGTGGCAACCGGCGGGAAGTCAAGCGCTTTTTGCTTAGACCTCTGGCCACAACTGTCTAAATGTTAAACAGTTAGGTAGTTCAATCTATAATTTGCTTATCGACGTTCCCCAACCGCGGCTTGACAAAACCACTTGTATGTTATTGATTTAGGTGCAGTGTGGCTCGAATCGGTAATGTTTGGTGATCATAATGTCGATAATGCCGATTACAGGAGAAATCGTTTGCAGATATCGAAATACCTTGACCCCAACCTGATTGAACTGGAACTGATGACCAGTTTTGCGGACTTGGAAGAAGAAACCTCAGCGGAGCTGTCTGCCAGGAAGCTGCTGGAGCGCAAGGAGATGATTCTTTCCGAGCTGGTTGGAATTCTGGAGCATTCCGACAAAGTCTGTAACCGTTCCAAGCTGCTGATAGACTTCGTCAACCGTGAGAAAAAGGCCTCTACTGCTATCGGCAACGGAATCGCCGTACCGCATGTGCGCTCGATGCAGGCGCGCGATTTCGTTATCGGTATCTGCCGTTCGACCGCCGGCTATGATTTCGACTCGGTTGACGGCAAGCCGGTTCATATTTTCATACCGATGGCGGCGCCTCCTTATGACGACAATCTTTACCTCAAGGTGTTCAAAGAGTTAGCGGAGATGTTCCACTACGAGAGCTTCTACGAGCGCATCATGGAAGCTGCGATGCCCTACGATATTATCCGTGCTGTAAAAGAAATTGAATAACTCGCCGCGGCGAGCAGCCTTTCCACTTGACAATTTGGAGTAGGAGTACTGCGTGCTGCGCCCATTCGGTACAGCCCCGCCCCCACCCCTTATCTTCCAAACCTTCCAAAACCACTTGACAGCAAAATATCGGTTGGTATTTTATAATTAACCCAATTTGAGGAGGGTTAATCATGCAAATCCGACTTCTCGCCTTGACGTTAGGGTGTGCATTATTAATGGTCATGTTTGTCCATATTAATAGTGCCACCGCATCCCCTCTTGTCGCCGGTGATGTTGACGGTGATGGTATGCTCAACATCAGTGACGCCGTCTACCTGATAACGTACATTTTTGGTAACGGCAACGAGCCGCCCTGTTTTCGCTGTAGCGATGTTGATGATGACTGTATGATCAATATCAGCGATGTGGTCAGAATCATCAGCTACATCTTCGGCTCTGATCAGAACCCGCTAGTGCTGGGCTGCGAACACCAGGAGATCAACACCGGTTGCGTGACTTACCCGAAGGGAAGCGGCAAGGGTGATTACGAGCAAGCCGCACTCAGCCGTGGTTGTCTGGAAGGACCGGTGGGTGGCGCCGATTCCAGTTGGTTGTATCTGGAGATAATCGGCGACGACCTGCATATCCACCATATCAACGCCTATTACCAGTGCTGCCTGGGCTACATGGTTGAAATCTCCTGGCAGGATTATCGCCATATCACGGTGCAGGAATACGACACAGTGCCCGAACCCTGTCCCTGCATGTGTTATTTCAACCTGGAATCGGTGATCTATGACCTGCAGGTCATGGAGCCGACCACTTTTGTGGT
>JAGLUH010000224.1 GCA_023134875.1 Candidatus Zixiibacteriota bacterium | reverse complement strand
GATCACCCGATCTTTTCGCCTTACAGCGAGTTCGCCAAAGAGGAACTACCGCAAGTGGAATTCTTCAGCCATTTCCAATTGCTCGAAAGCGCAACCGCCAACGTCCTGGCACGATTCTCAGATAATACCCCCGCTGTTGCTGAGGGCAAATCGGGTCGGGGTAAAGCGCTGCTTTACACCTTCAGTTTCGCCGAGGAATACTCCGATATCATTCACCACCCGCTGATGGTCATCATGCTAAATCGGTCGGTGGAATATCTGGTTTCGGAACCCCTCAGCCAACGCGAGCAGCTTTTTGCCGGCGAAGAAGTCACGCGGGTGGTGACCGCATTGTCGCAGAAACAGTTTGCCCTGATCGATCCGCGCGGAGATACCCTGCAACTCTCGCCGTCGTTGCGATCGGGAGATGTGCTTTTCAACCTGGGGCGGCTGGCCGATCCCGGCATCTATCGTATCAGCGGCGACGGCGCGACAGTTGATCTTTTTGCCGTCAACTTTCCGCCCGAGGAATCAGTATTAAACTACTTGGCCGCCGCTGATCTTGCCGAGCAGATCGCCGGTACGCGACTGATAATACTTGAAGAGAACGCTGACCCCGCGTTGGTAATAGCGGGCGCTCGCTTTGGCAAGGAGTTGTGGAAATTGTTCCTGCTGGCGGCGTTCGTCTTCCTGTTGCTGGAAATGGCAGTCGCCGCCGGCGGCAAACGGGGCGAGGCTGGACAAAGTTGATCTACCTGCAACTTTCCCGAATCAGCAAGAGCTACGATAATATTCCCCTGCTGAGCGACGTCGATCTGACCATCCAGAAAGGCGATCGCGTCGGCCTGGTGGGGCCGAATGGTGTTGGCAAAACGGCGATCCTCAAAATCGCCCGCGGTGACATCCTGCCGGACGCGGGCACGCTCAGTCTGGCCAGAGATATCAAGGTCGGTTATCTCTCGCAGGAGGACAAGATAACTTCCGATTACACCCTCTTTCTGGCGATGATCGAATCATACCACGAGCTGCTTGAGATTAAATCGGAGATGGACGAACTCCAGCCCCATCTGTCCGCCGGTGCGGCTGCTGACCTGTCACGTTACGGCGAACTGCAACTAAAGTGGGAACACCTGGGCGGATATAGTTTTGAGACTGATATCAAGAATACGCTGGTCGGCCTCGGCTTTAATGAAACCGATCTCTATCGACCGGTGAAGAGCTTCTCCGGCGGCGAGAAGAACCGTGCCGCCCTGGCGCGTATCCTGCTGCATAAACCTGATCTTCTGCTGCTCGATGAACCGACCAACCATCTTGACATCGAGTCAACCATCTGGCTGGAAGAATACCTCGCTTCCTTTGCGGGCGCGGTCCTGCTGGTTTCCCATGACCGTATTCTTCTCGATCATGTGACCAACAAGATCGTCGAGCTTGAAGATGGGCGTCTGGAACTCTATCATGGCAATTTCAGCCGGTTCTGGCAGGAGCGTGCTGAGCGACGTCGGCTCAGGTTAAAGCAATACCTGGAGCAAAAAGAGGAGATCGCGCGAATCGAGGATTTCATCCGGCGCAACATCGCCGGTCAGAAAACCAAACAGGCACAGTCGCGCCGGCGCAGCCTCGGCAAGATGGAGCAGCTGCATGCACCAATAACCGACTCGAAGAAACCGGCGCTTAATTTGGAAGTTTCCCGTCGCTCTTATCTGTCTATCCTGGAAGTAGATAATCTCACCTTTGGTTTCGGCGAACGTACCCTGTTCGATCAAATATCCTTCAAGATCGAGCGCGGTGAGAAAGTAGGCCTGATCGGCCCGAACGGTTCGGGCAAATCCACCTTGGTGCGGCTAATCATCAAAGACCTTGAGACTGCATCGGGTACAATAACCGTAGGGCGTAATGTTGATATCGAATACTTCGACCAGGAGCTTGCCGCACTTGATCCGGAGTTGTCCGTGCTGGACACTATCTGGAATGTCCGTCCTGATTTTGAGGCGTTTCAACTCCGCAGCTACCTGGCTCGCTTTCTTTTTGTCGGTGAGGATGTGTTCAAGCTGGTGAAAATGCTTTCCGGCGGTGAGAAGAAGAAGCTGGCGCTGGCGCAGATACTGGCGCATCCCGCCAATTTTCTGATTTTAGATGAGCCGACCAACCATCTCGATATCGCTTCGCTCGATGCACTCCAGGAATCGTTGCGTGAATATAACGGCACTTTGCTTTTTATCAGCCATGACCGTCATTTTCTTGATAAGGTTGCCACCAGGATAATCGCAATCAGTAATCGAATGATAATTGACCGACCCGGTAACTACTCTGAGTTTGTTGCATACCAGAGTAAGAAGCAGACGCTGCCGGTTACTGCGAAAAAGGGAAAGCGGGACGCCTACCACTCGGAGAAACGAGAGAAGAACATGCGGTCAGCGCGCCGCAAACGTATCAAGGAGTTAGAACTCCTGATAAGGGAAGAGGAGGCGCAAATCGAAAGATCGAAAGCGCAACTGGTAAGCGAAGAATACGCCTCCGATTGGGAAAAGCTGAATGCGATTGCCGCGGCGAAAAAGGAACAGGAGGCGCGCCTGAATGCCTATATGAAAGAGTATTATCGACTGCGGGAAGAAGATGAAACTGCTGATAGTTAATGGATCGCCGCGGCAGGGCAGTTCCACGGAAATCCTGGCCGATCAGTTTCGCCGTGGTTTTGAAACGATCATACCCGACAGCGTCGTGGTGACGATACGTCTTAATGATCTGGAGATAGTTCCCTGTCAGTCCTGCGGTATCAATCCGACGCCGTTGCCCTGTATCTATAAAGATCAGCTTTATCCTTACCTGCTCCACCTTCTGGAAGCGGACATGATCCTGATCGCGTCGCCAATATATTTCGATTCCATTTCCGCCCAGACCAAACTCTTTATCGACCGTACCAATTGCCTGCGACCGCCGATCTTCGCCGGGAATCAGATGAGTTTCGCCGAACCACGAGCATCGAGCTGCAAGGGAGCCTATATCCTGATCGCCGGCCAGCGGCAGAAGTTCGATCTCGCCGAGCGGGTTATTGGCGGGATGTTTGTCTGGGGCGGTATTGCCAAAATCGGTAAACTGGTTTACGCTCATTCCCATAGTGGATTGGGAGCCGCCGCCTCTGATGAGACAATCCTGGCGGAGGCTTATGATCTTGGCGTCAGCACAGCGAAAATCGTGCAGAAGGATAGAGCATAAACATAGAAGGGTTAGTCGAAAGCGCAAGGCTTCCGACCTGCGACTGGATACCCGTTTTCGCGAGTATGACAGATTAGAAGAAACAGCAGATTGTGGCAGTCATCCGGTTGCTCTGACTTCCAGGCAAAAAGAGAAGCCCTCAACCATGAAGGTTCAGGGCTTATCTTTTTTGAGTGGGTAATACGTCCGGAGGTAAAGCCGAACTATTTTTTTCTTCTTTTCATTGCGCCGAGGCCCAGAAGGCCGAGACCAAACAGGATCACGGTGGTAGGTTCAGGAACCACTCCACCTTCCTTGGCCATAACCATTTCACCGAACGCGAACCCAAAGGCATCCGGATCGGCGGAGATTTCTAACCAGTTGATGGCACCGTCGGTGAATCCAAAGAACTCTGCGCCAGCGAAACCCTCGACGAGCTTCGTTGAAGTGGAGCCATCCGAGAGACCCACTGTGATGTCAAAGAAATCAAAATTGTTAGGTTCTACATACATGCCCCAACCGAAGATAGCATAATCGAAATCGAGCCTTACTGAGGTCTGATCGATAGCGGCGAGGACCGGACCGGTGTAACCATGAGACCAGGTAGTCCAACTACTCCCTACAATGCGTTTCTCGACAGGCTTGTCGAAGGTGATGGTGCCGCCAAATGGGTCCGCAATCGAAGACATGAAATCGTATTCGTTACCTGGGATGGCGACATCAAGGCCGCCGGCAGCGTAGATCTCGGCCATGCTGGTTGCCCAGGTGAGTGCCAAAGCGCTTCCGGAGAAGGCTGTTAGCAGTAGAACTGCGGAGAAGATGACGAGGAGCTTTTTCATTTCACTCTCCTATGTGTTAAGAAGTAATCTGTTTTCGTACCCTACTACCGGGATTTCTTCCAATATCATCCCACTTGATATTGAAGCAAATACTGTGCCGACAGTTGCCGTAAGAAACGGTTGCCTTCATGATGCCGTAACGCAATAACAATCTTTGTGTTACAGGTGCTGGAATTCAAGGCACAAATAAACCGCGAGAACGCAAAGATCAAAACTGTCAAGAAAAGCGACACTTAAACGCTGTCTGTAACCGCCTTTTTCAGCTAACACATAGGCACACTGCAAGTTGCGCTTAAGAGGCGATTGTTCAGTTTTCCGACAGATAAACGGGTCGAAAACCGGTGCAATCAGTGTGTCCAAGATTAATTTGTGGGCGGCAGACGTCCCATCTGCCCCTTGGTTGGCCCACAAAGTTACTGCGGTATCGAGAGAGCGGAGACTCCTGCCCCCCAGCCTGGATACCCGTTTGCACGGAAATGACAAATCCTGAGCGGCAGATATCCGGTCTGACCCTCTCACTTGAGTTGACGGCTGCGCGAAGCGAATCAAGGGAACGCCTCTGGGGCAGCCGGTTTCTTTGTCAAACCGTTTGCTACCGCTCTACTTTGTCCGCTTGGCGAATCGCAGCCAGGCAAAGGTAAAGATGCCGACCGAAAAGACAATCATGGCGATGATATTGGGGTAAAGCGCCTCCAGGCCGACACCTTTCATCATGATGCCTCTGATCACCGTCAGGAAGTAACGCACCGGATTCAGGTAGGTCAGATACTGGATCGACTGCGGCATATTCTGGATAGGAATAAAAAAGCCAGAGGTCAGAATTGCGAAGATCGAGAAGAACCAGGCGAAGAACATTGCCTGCTGCTGGGTTTTGGTGATTGTCGAGATGAAAATACCAACCCCAAGCGTGGTAAATAGAAAAATGAAAGCAAGCAGATAAAGAAGCGTCCAGGAACCGGCAAAAGGAATTCCAAACCAGATCACGCCGAACACCAGGGCGATGGAGAACTCGACCAGGCCGATCAGGGAGAAAGGTATCGCCTTGCCCAGCAACAGTGCCGGTTTGGTAATCGGTGTCACCAGCAATTGCTCAAGGGTGCCGATCTCACGCTCCCTGACAATCGCCATTGACATCAACATCACCGTCACCATGGTCAGCAGGATAGCAACAATGGCGGGTACCATGAAGTAAACCGATTCCGCTTCCGGATTGTAAAGTACTTTCTGACGCAAAGTGACAGGCAGGGAGAGCCTGTAGAGCTCTCGATTAAACTCAGCGCTGATCAAATTGGCGTATCCCATAGCGACAGCTGCAGAACTGGCATTGGTGCCATCGACCAAGAATCCGGCGGTAACACTTTGACGCTCCTTGAGATCACGGGAGAAACCAGGCGGGATCACCAGCATGACATCCTGCCGGTTCTCCCGGAAGCCCCGCTCACCGGCCAGCAGGGGGATGTCTGATGGTCGGGTTACGAAGTAACCGCCGGCCCCAAGAGAGCGCATAAACTCACGAGACAGATCGCTTCTATCATAGTCATAGACAGCGGTGCGAATGTTCTTTACGTCAGTATTGATGGCATAGCCAAGCAACAGAAGCTGGATGATCGGCATCAGAAAGATAATCCGAAGCATGACCGGATCACGCCTGACCTGATAAAATTCCTTGCGGACTAACGCCAGTACCATCCGAAACATCAATTACTCCAGCTTTAGTTTGAATCTCTTGGCGGCTATAGTCAACATTGCCACAGCCAAACCAACCAGGAATACTGCTTCAATCCAGAGTACGCCAATCCCGGAACCCTTGAGCATGACTCCCCTGATGATCAACAGGAAATAGCGCGCCGGCACTAAGTAGGAAATATACTGGAGGACGACCGGCATGTTCCTGATCTCGAAAATGAATCCGGAAAGCATCACTGACGGCAGCACCGTCACCGTTAAGGCCGCCATAATTGCTACCTGCTGAGTGCTGACCAAGGTGGAGATGAGCACCCCCAGAGAGAGAGCGGCTACTACATAGATAACTCCAAAGAATAGAAGCAACATAAACGAACCGGTGAAGGGTACGCCGAAGTGAAAGACGGCGAAGAGCAGCACCAGCAAGCCGTCGAGCAGGGCCAGGCCGACATAGGGCAGCACCTTGCCGATAATAATCTGTCGCGGCGTTACCGGTGCGGTGAGAAGCTGCTCCATGGTGCCGGTTTCCTTTTCACGCGCGATCGTAATCGAGGTCAGCAATGCTGAAATCATCATCAGGATAATGGCAATCAAACCGGGCACAAAGAAATGAGATGATTTCAAATCGGGATTGTAAAGCACCTGCTGGGAGAGTGTCACGCCCGGCAATTCAGTTCCCGGCGGCAGATATTCCTTCAGGAAACTCTGCAGAATAGCGTTGGAATAGTTGGAAGCGGCTGCGGCGAGATTGGCGTCAGCGCCGTCGATCATAAGCCCCAGGTCGCAGGGACGCCAGGTTTTCAAAGCCACAGCGAAACCAGGGGGAATCGTCAACACCAGGTTCGCCTTGCCCGACTCCAGAACGGACTCCGGATCGAGAAGGTCGTCTGTCGCCCCAGCTTTGACAAAGTATCCGGAATGGTAGAACCGAGCGACGAGATCGCGCGACTCACGGGAGCAATCATAGTCGCATACCGCCAGCTTGATTTCCTTGATGTCAAGAGTGACGGCGTAACCGTAAAGCAATGTCATAATGATCGGCAGCAGGATTGCCACGAACAGCGAGCGCGGATCACGCAGAATGTGACGCAGTTCCTTGCCGGCGATGAACCTGATCTTGTTCATACACACTCCTGCTGAGTGATAAGCTGGATGAACAGCTCTTGCAGACTGGCCTGCCGGTGCTCGACCAACAGTTCCTGGGGATTGCCGACGGCAATGATACGGCCGTGGTGCATGATCGATATACGGCGGCAGAATTCCGCCTCATCCATGTAGTGGGTGGTGACAAAGAGGGTGGTGCCGCTGTCGGCCAGACGGTAAAGAATCTCCCAAAAGCGGCGGCGAAAAACCGGATCGACTCCGCCGGTTGGTTCGTCCAGGAAGAGAATCTGAGGGCGGTGCAACAAGCTGGCCGCCAATGCCAGACGTTGTCGCCAGCCGGTCGGCAGTGATCCGGCAGGACGCTTGATGAAATTACCCAGCTCCAAATCTTCACTCAGTTCCGCGATTCTTTTCTTTAGTTCTCGTGGCGCCATCTGGTAAACCGAGCCGTAGAACCAAAGGTTTTCATAGCCGGTCAGGTCGGTGTAAAGGGAGAACTTCTGCGACATGTAACCGATCCTTCTCTTGATCTTCTCAGTGTCACGATAAATATCATAACCCGCTACC
This sequence comes from Candidatus Zixiibacteriota bacterium, assembly GCA_023134875.1. Taxonomy (GTDB): domain Bacteria; phylum Zixibacteria; class MSB-5A5; order CAIYYT01; family CAIYYT01; genus JAGLUH01. The sequence continues at coordinate 372 of JAGLUH010000224.1, read as the reverse complement.
CGACCTTCTCCTGAAGTCGGCAGCAAAAGTCCGCACAGCATTCTGATCGTGGTGGTCTTGCCCGCACCGTTGGCTCCCAGGAAACCGAAGATTTCACCGGTTTCGACCCTGAGGCTGACTTCGTCGACCGCCCGGAACTTGCCGAACCATTTGGTTAGTTTATCAATGACAACGGCATCGCTATTCATGGCCCACCCATCAGTTGCACAAAGGTATCCTCCAGTTCGGGCGGAATCTGCTCGATCATCTCCGAGTTAATCCCCAATTCACCCAGTTGCGACAACATGACTTCCTTTGGGTGATCAGCGCTGCTGTATAGGTGCAGGGAGGCGCCAAAGCGGCGCGCCTGCAGGTTGGGCAGATTATTGAGCG
>JAGLUH010000223.1 GCA_023134875.1 Candidatus Zixiibacteriota bacterium | reverse complement strand
GAACGATCAATTTTCTTTTCAGTTTTAGCCACCGCGTCCGTCATGTCCTTGTCGAGCGAGGAACAGGAAATCAGTGTGCGGCCGGTAGTATCATCAATGATCTGCACGTAAATATGGTGCAGCGAACGATAGACACAAAGACGCGGTTTCTCATTTGTACCGACGACTTTCTTGCGCACGCGGCGTTGTCGCCGACTCTGCTGGAATGCCTTAACTAACTGCTTATTCGCCATCTTCTCATCTTAGACCTTAAGCCGCAGTCTTACCGGCCTTGCGCCGCACGTACTCGCCCTCATAACGGATACCCTTGCCCTTGTATGGTTCCGGCGGTCGGAAGGAACGAATCTTGGCGGCAACCACGCCGACCAGTTCCTTGTCGATGCCGGACACCTTGATATGGGTCGGATCGGATAACACGAAAGTTATACCCTCTGGCGCTTTCATCAACATCGGGTGCGAGTAACCCACGATTACCTTGAGATGCCGTCCGACCAGTTCCGCACGATAGCCGACACCGACAATCTCCAGCGTTTTGGCAAAGCCGTTGCTGACGCCCGTCACCATGTTGTTCACCAATTGGCGGGTAAGACCGTGCAGCGATTTGTGGAAGCGGGAATCGGACGGCCGCTGGACGGTAAGGAGATCGCCCTCGATCTGAATCTTCATCACCGGATGGAGACTGCGTGACAGAGTGCCTTTCGGGCCGGTGACGGTGATATCGGAGCCATCCAATTCAACCTTCACCTTCTCCGGAATCTTTACCGGCATCTTTCCAATTCTGGACATAGGATTCTCTCCCGAATACTACCAAACGTAGCAGATCGCTTCGCCACCGACTCCCTCGCGGCGAGCATCCTCATCAGTCATCAAACCGCGTGAGGTGGAAACGATAGTCATCCCCATCTTATTGCGCATCCGCTTCAGTATCTCCTTATCAAGATAACGACGCAACCCGGGACGGGAGACCCGCTGAATACCGCGAATTACCGGCTCATCTTTCCTGGTATAGCGCAAGTAGACGCGCAGAATACCCTGCTTGTTGTCCTTAATGTTCACCGTCTTGGCGATAAAATGCTGCTCTTCGAGAACACGGGCGATTTCCCGCTTCATGTTGGATGCGGGGATATCCACCTTCTTTTTCTGAGCTTTGCAGCCATTCCTGATACGCGTCAACATATCAGCAATCGGGTCTGTCATCGTCATATTCGCCTTCTCCTCCTACCAGCTCGACTTGACGACACCGGGGATTTCACCCGCCAACGCCAACTCACGGAAACAAATACGGCAGAGATTGAAGCGGCGCAGGTAGCCACGCGGCCGGCCGCAACGCTGACAACGATTATAGGCACGTACCTTAAACCGCGGTTTCCGTTTCTGCTTTTCGATCAAGCAAGTCTTAGCCAATGCGGTCTCCTCTAATTCCTGATAAAGGGCATCTTCAACAACGACAGCAGCCTGAGGCCTTCCTCATCGGTCTCCGCCGTAGTCACGATCGTAATATTCATACCACGTATCTTATCGATCTTGTCATAATCAATTTCAGGGAAGATAATCTGCTCTTTGATACCAACAGTATAGTTGCCACGACCATCGAATGACTTGGTGGAGATGCCGCGGAAGTCGCGCACGCGGGGGAAAGCGACGGTGATCAAACGATCAATAAACTCCCACATACGCTTTCCTCTTAAGGTAGCGCAGCAGCCGATCGCCATTCCCTGACGCAACTTGAAGTTGGATATCGACTTCTTGGCGCGTCGGATGGTCGGCTTCTGGCCGACGATGCGGGTTAAGTCGCTGACCGCCGCCTCCAGGCTCTTGGGATTGGCAACTGCTTCACCAACGCCTATGTTGACGATGATCTTTTCCAGCCGCGGTACCTGCATGACATTCGCGTAGTCGCTCTGTTTGAGCAATTGCGGCATAACTTCCTTCACATAATAGTCTTTAAGACGTGCCATCGTGACTTAGATCACCTCTCCTGATTTCTTGCTGATCCTCATCTTGCCGGACAGTTTACCTTCCTCGTTGCGGAGAAAATGAAAACCAACCCGTGTCGGCATGTTGTTCTTGACATCCATTAACTGCACATTGGAGATATGCAACGAACCTTCTTTCTCGATGATGCCGCCCTTCTGGTTGCGCTGCGTCGGTCGCGAGTGTTTCTTGATAAGATTGACACCCTCGACAATAACCCGATGCTTGCGCGGATCGACTTTCAACACCTTACCGGTCTTGCCTCGATTCTTGCCGCACAAGACTTTCACCGTATCGCCTTTTCTAATCTTCATATCTAAACCACCTCCGGAGCCAGAGAGATGATCTTCATAAATTGCTTTTCGCGCAGTTCCCGCGCCACCGGCCCGAAAATGCGGGTACCGCGCGGTTCGTGCTGTTCGGTGATAATCACGGCGGCATTATCGGAGAAGCGGACGCAGGAACCATCGCGGCGACGGGTGGTAGCCCGGGTGCGCACAATCACGGCGCGGCAGACCTCAGACTTCTTGACGGTACCGCCCGGGATAGCGTCCTTGACGGTACAGACGATGATGTCGCCAATACGGGCATAGCGCCTGCGGGTGCCGCCGAGCACGCGAAAACACATCACCTTCTTGGCACCCGAGTTATCGGCCACCGTCAACCTGGTATATTCCTGAATCATCGCTAAACAGCCTTTTCCATCACCTTCACCAGCCGCCAGCGCTTCAACTTGGAAAGCGGCCTGGTTTCCATCACCAGCACCTTGTCACCGATGTTGCACTCGTTGGCGGCGTCGTGAGCATACAATTTCGATCTCTGCCGAATGATCCGTCCGTACACAGGGTGCTTAAGGGTTCGTTCCAACTGGACGGAAATGGTCTTATCCATCTTGTTGGAAACAACGATACCGACCCTGGTTTTGCGCGCGTTCCTCACCGGTTACTCCTTCTCATCCGCCAGAATCTTAGTGCTCCGGGCCAATTGACGTATACCTAATTCGGCCTCCCTGAGGATCGAATTGATCCTGGCCAGGTCACGACGCAGCATCCGAATACGCAAAGGATTATCAAGTTCCTTGGTTCGCTTTTTCAGTCGCAAGTTGAAAAGTTCCTCTTCCAACTCAGCCTGGCGCTGCAACACTTCCTCCTGCGTGAGGTCTCTTATGATTTCCGCCTTCATCAGCTACCTGCACCTACTTCTTGCCGTTTCACGATCTTCGTCTTGATCGGCAGCTTGGCGGCGGCCAGTTGCAGACCACGTTGGGCCAGCCTGGCGTCGACACCTTCAACCTCAAACATAACGCGACCCGGCTTAACCACGGCGACCCAGAATTCAGGTGCGCCCTTGCCCTTACCCATCCGCGTTTCCGCCGGTTTCTTGCTGACCGGCTTGTCAGGAAAAATCCTGATCCAGATTTTCCCACCCCTTTTGATATGACGGGTAAGAGCGACACGCGCGGCCTCGATTTGGCGATTGGTGATCCAGGCCGGTTCCAGCGCTTTTAATCCGTATTCGCCGAAATCAATCTTGCAGCCTCGGTACGACAAACCCCGACGACGTCCCCGATGGTGGCGGCGGTACTTGATTCGTTTCGGCATTAACATTGCATTATCTCCACAAGCCCAATAGCCTAAAAACTTTTATAATAACAAAAATACGCTCTCCAAGCAAGTCTAATTATCTCTTTTCCTTCGGTTTTCGTCCCGAATCGCTGCTTCTGCTTTCTTTACTGACCGCCCTGACCGTGCCGGCATCCTGCTTGGATGCAGACGCCGCTACCGGATGCGCCTTTCTGATTCTTCCCCGGGGACGCGGACGTTGGCTCTTCTCACGCTTCTGCATGCGGCTGCGGCGCGGTTCCAACTCCTCCTTCGGCTTGTCTGTTTCGACGCCGAATCTGTCAAGCATCTCACCGAGAAAAATCCACACTTTAACACCAATAGTCCCGTAGGTTGTGTGCGCTGTTGCGGTAGCGTAGTCGATGTTGGCGCGCAGCGTGTGCAAGGGGACGCGACCATCCCGGTATTTCTCCGAGCGGGCGATTTCAGCACCATTAAGCCGACCGGCACAGGTAATCTTGACACCTTCGGCGCCGCTCTTCATGGTAGCAGAAAGTGACTTTTTCATAACGCGGCGGAAACTCATTCTTCCCTCAAGTTGCCTGGCAATCGAGCCGGCTACCAGTCGCGCTGACAGTTCCGGTTTCTTGACTTCGATGATGTTGATGGAGATATCACTTGAGGCCAGCAAGCGCAACTCTTCCCGCAGCCGGTCGACTTCAATGCCCTTGCGACCGATGACGATACCGGGGCGTGAGGTATGGATATCCACCGTGACTTTCTTGGGCGCCCGCAGGATTTCCACATTGGCGATGCCCGCGTTGTCAAGACGCTGTTTTATGTAGCGTTTGATGCGGATATCCTCTTGCAACAGGTTCCCGAATTCCCTGGTAGCGAACCATTTCGAGTTCCAGCTACGAGTTATCCCCAACCTCAAACCGATCGGATTTGTTTTCTGTCCCAAGTCTTACTCCTCGATATCTCAAGCACTACTATGCTGTTTTATCCTTACGGCGGCGGCGTTCATCCTGTGCCTCACCCGCTACCTTCACGGAAACATGGCAGGTGCGATGCTTGTAGCGATGCGCCCGCCCCATCGACACCGGCCGAAAACGCTTGTAAGCGGGGCCGTTATCAACCACTATCTTTTCAATCGTCAGGTCTTCCGCTTTCAAGCGGGCGCTACCCGCCTGACTGATAGCATTGGCAGCGGCTGATCTGATCACTTTGCGGATCGGCTCCGCCGCGCGTTTCTGGAGATTACGCAACGTTGCGATCGCCTCATCCACCTGCTGACCACGAATCAGATCGATCACCAGACGTACTTTCTTGGCTGACATCCGTAAGTATTTCGCCTTTGCTGTTGCTTCCATCCACATCAGTACATTACCTCGTTACTTCACCCGGGATGCTCTCTCGCTCAGTCTCTTACCGCCATGCCCGCGATAGGTGCGTGTCGGTGCGAATTCACCCAGCTTGTGGCCAACCATGTTCTCGGTAATATAAACCGGAATAAACTTATTGCCGTTATGAATTGCAAAGGTGTGGCCGACAAATTCGGGGGAAATCGTCGAGCGTCGCGCCCAGGTCTTGATGACCTTCTTCTCTCCCGAAGTGTTGAGCACTTCAATTTTCCGCAGCAGGTGCGGCTCAACATAGGGACCCTTCTTAAGCGATCTGGCCATTATTCCTCCACCAACCTCAGCTTTTTCTCCGCTTGACTATATACTTATCGGAGGGCTTCTTTTTCCGGCGTGTCCGTTTGCCCTTGGACTTCAACCCCCAGGGCGAACAGGGATGACGACCGCCGGAAGAACGGCCTTCCCCACCACCCATGGGATGATCCACCGGATTCATCACCACGCCACGCACATTGGGACGACGACCGAGCCAGCGGCTTCGACCCGCCTTGCCCAGAATGATCGACTCATGATCCAGGTTGCCGACCTGGCCGAGAGTAGCGTAACAACCGAGCCGCACCAGTCGCACCTCGCCGGAAGGAAGCTTCAGGTGAGCATACTTGCCCTCCTTGGCGGCCACCTGTACATAGGCGCCGGCACTGCGGGCGATCTGACCGCCCTTGCCCTCGCGCATTTCAACATTGTGCACAAAAGTGCCGAGGGGAATCCCGCTTATGGGCATACTGTTACCGACCTTGATTTCCACATCCTCACCCGACATCAAGGTCGAGCCTACTTCGAGACCGTCCGGCGCCAGGATATACCTCTTTTCGCCGTCGGCATAATGCAACAGAGCGATCCGCGCGGAACGGTTGGGATCATACTCGATTGTCGCGACCCGCGCCGGTATCCCATGTTTGTCCCGCTTGAAATCTATCCACCGATAACTACGTTTGTGGCCACCACCGCGATGAAAACTGGTAATACGACCCAGGTTATTGCGTCCGCCGCTCTTCGATAACGGCTCCAGCAACGATTTTTCCGGCTTGTCGGTAGTGATCTCGTCAAAAGAGGATGACGAGCGGTGTCGCATCGTCGGCGTATATGGTTTGTAAGTTTTCAGCGCCATATTCTATTACCTTTCACCGCCGTTACAAAGTCTCGAACTCGGCAATCGCCTCACCCTTGGCAAGCTTGATAATCGCTTTCTTCCAGTCGGGAGTGCGGCCGGGACGATACCGACCCAGGTGCCTCTCCTTGCCATGATTGTTCATGGTGGTTACCTTGGCGACTTTTACGTTGTAGAGAGTCTCGACCGCTCGCTTGATATCTATCTTGTTGGCGTCCTTTGCCACTTCAAAGACATAACAGTTATTGGTTTCACGAACAGCCACCGACTTCTCGCTGATAAGCAGCGTCTTCAGCACCTTGCGAGGGTCCTTCATTTGCCGAATACCTCCTCGCACTCCTTGAGGCCGCGGGGAGTCAACAGCAGATAGTCGGCCTCGATCAGGTCGTAAGCACTTGCCAACGCCGCACGCCGATACTTCAAACCGGGGATATTCCGGCAGGAAAGTTGCAGGTTGCGTTCAACACCCTCATACAGGAGAAGCACTTTCTTGCCGGCAATGTTCAGGTCAGCCAGCATCCGGGCAACCTGCCTGGTCTGCGGTTTCTCCAGTTCTGGCACTTCGACGATCCGAAGTCGATCCTCTTTTGCCTTCAGAGTGAAAGCGGAAGTAATCGCCTGCCGCTTCATCTTCTTCGGCAACTTGGAACGGTAACTGCGCGGTTTCGGGCCGAAGGTCACGCCACCACCAATCCAGATCGGTGAGCTAGTAGTACCGACCCGCGCCCGACCGGTTCCTTTTTGACGCCACGGCTTGCTGCCGCCGCCGGCAACTTCGGAACGACCCAGCGTTGAGTGGGTACCCTGGCGCTGGTTGGCAAGGTAACCCCTGATATACTGATGTATGCGAAACGGCTTAACTGGAGTATCAAACAGCTTTGCCGACAAGGTTTGCTCGCCGGTCACTTGCCCATCCTGAGAATATACTTTAGCGGTAGCCATTTCCTACTCTCATCTTTTACTTATTCTAACGTAGCTGTTCTTCTTGCCGGGCACCGCACCCCTGACGGCGATAACGTTCTTCTCAGGATCAACCATGAAGACAAGCAGGTTCTTGACTGTGGTTTTTCTGCCGCCCATTCTCCCCGACATACGCATACCCTTGAACACGCGCGAGGGTGAGGAGGACTGCCCGATGGAACCGGGCGCGCGCCAGCGATCCGACTGGCCGTGAGTCTTAGGCCCGCCGTGAAAACCATGTCGTCGCACCGTGCCCTGAAAGCCGAGACCTTTGCTGTAGGCCGTGACCGCCACTTTGTCACCAACGTGAAAAAGATCAGCGCCCAACACCTGCCCCGTATCCAAACCGTCGAGCGACTCGACTCTTACTTCACTCAGTCGTGCCTGTGGAGCGACCTTACCCTTGCGGAAATGACCGAGAAGGGGTTTGGTGACGGC